>CAMWMM010000244.1 GCA_947175285.1 uncultured Lachnospiraceae bacterium | reverse complement strand
TCGGTGTTACAAGGCAGGCTATCACGAAGTGGGAAACCGGAAAAGGTTTACCGGACGTTGAAAATATGGCAATCATAGCAGAAATCTTTAAGACTACCATAGATGAATTGCTTAGGGATTCCGTCACAAAGAAAGCTCCGGAAACATTTGCATATACCAGTGAAACCATTTATGATATTGACTGTGAGAAACATTTTGACGTCAATATCGGCAGTGCGGCGACAATCATGCTCTCATCAGGCGATGATGAGAAGCTGCATGTCAAGCTGTCCTCTGAAACTCTTGAAAATTTAGACTCCATGTTTAAGATAAAGCTGGATGATAAGAAAAACAAGCTTGATGTGATTTGTCTTAACAAAGATAAGCTGAGCCGCTATGAAGCGGAGGAGTCGCTGACGGTTGAGATTATTCTACCGAATAAATACTCCGATGTCTGTGAGATTGCAGCCGGAGTTAAACTTCTTGCAATAAATAATCTTCATTTGAACCGTTTAGAATATGACGGCGATGCGGAGCAGGTCTTAATTTCAGACAGCAGTGGAAGTTTGGAATTCACAGCAAAGACAGATTATGAAATTACTGTTGATAAGATTACGGGAAGATTAGATATTAATCAATGGAAGGCAAAAGCGGTTATTCATATTCCGGAAGAAAATGTGGTAAATGTGATAAATAAAGGCAGAAAATGTAATGTCTATTATGTAAAAGAAGGAAAAGCAGCAGAGTGTGAAAATGCTGCTGACAGTGAAAATGAGATCAGCGTTTCGGGGGTGTTTTCAGAGCTGGTTGTGGATTTGGTGGGGTAGGAGCAGCTATGGAAGAGATTAAGCTAAGTTCCAAGAAGAAAGAAGCTATATTGAAAAATGTTGAGCAACTTTTACAGCTTTATCATAATGGAGAACTTGGCGGGGAAGCTATGCCGGAGGATGCCAATCCTGGATTGGGGAGCAGAACTAAGGAAAACTATTTATATTTTACCTTGCCAATGGCTTTGAATTACCAGCGCAATTCATATAAACTATGGGAAGCGGCCAAAGCGACATATCTGGATGATGAGACTAAAGATGTGTTTCTCCCGGAAAGTGTAGTACAGATGCCGCAAGAAGAGTTACACGATAAGCTGCTCAAATATAAAGTTGCACTTCAGCCTAATAAACATGTGGAAATATGGCTTCGGCTATGTAACACATTTGTTGATAGATTTCAAGGAGATGTCAGAAATCTTTTCTTGGATAATGATAATTCCGTAAAGAAAGTGAAAGAGTATATATTAGCAAACAAAAAAAGTTTCCCGTATCTATCAGGCACTAAAATCTTGAATTATTGGCTTTATGTAATGAGTCAATATACAGACGCAAGGTTAGAGGATAGGCAATATATCACAGTGGCTCCCGATACGCATGTGATACAGGCAAGCGAAAAATTGGGACTGATTACACATGATGAATTAGAAAAGCCTGCAATAAGGGAGAAAGTCAGTCTTCTTTGGGAAGAAGTATTCAGAGAAACAGAGATGTGTCCAATAGATATTCACACGCCGCTGTGGTTATGGAGCAGAGGCGGTTTTAAGGTAAAAGTGGGCGAATGTGGTGCAGAATTATCTTAAGAGTGGGAAATCAGAAAAAACAAAATAGGGATTGTGAGGATTTAGATAAATATGATAAAAGGAAGAAGGTGCTGTTTTGAAAGAACAGGGTCTTTTTGGGCTGCCGTTTATACCAGATTTAAGGGTATTTGCAGAACAAAACAATGAAGCCTTGAAATGTGTGTTTAAGGGAAGGATAAAAGGCTATTTCCTGATAGATATCAAAGATCAGGTCATGAAGGATTTGGGGTTAGATAATTTCATGAAATACTATAATTATCGTTGGTCGGATGAGAGGATGATTACGGGAATAGGGGAGGCTGCGGAGTATGATATATGTAGGATGATAGTGGGGATACATAGGGCACACTCGATTTTCCTGTCGAATGACGAAATACGAAAAAACGAAAGAAGCAGGAGATATAAGCAGCAGCTTGTTTCTGAAACGATAGAGAAAATTAAACTTCGTTTTTATGGCAGTGTATATTTTAGGAAAAATACGCTGTTTTCCGGAGAGGAATTTCTATATTATCCATTGCCATATGAACTTTATGCTATGTCATCTAAAATGAGCGAAATGCTGATGGATGGACATGACATTCACTGTTGGCAATTATATTATGGTGTAACTTATAATGGACTTTCAGCATTGTCATTATTGGGGGGTAATCTGTTGGGAACGGCTTATCCTTTATGCCGGGGGGCGATTGAAATGTATTTCAAGCTTCTGATACTTAACACTCAGACAGAATTTTACGACTGGTATGAAAAATTCAGAACGTTTGAGGTCGAATACTCCTGCCGTCAGGTATATCCGGAAGAGTTTAATGCGCTGTTTGAAAAACGAGTTCGTCAGGATTTGAAAGCTAGAGCAGATTACCTTCATTTTGGCTGGGTAGACTTTATTGACGGATATCATAAGGCAGTGAAGAAATTTCCATATTCTATTAATGGAATTATCACTTTTTTTAAGGATAAAAACGAGACTAGAATTTTGGAGTTAGAGCAGCTAGGGGAATTTTATAAATTATGCCATGCGTATACCCATGGCAGCATACAGACAGCAAAATACCCATTATTGCATTATTTTGAAATCTCAATCATGTTGTATTATGTTATCCGGGATACATTTTTATTAATGTGTAGGGAAATGGGTATGGAGACACTTGTTGATGGAAATGATGTGATTTCAATGATAGACAGGGATTTTGAGGTTTTGCATGAGCAGTATAAAATTCGATCTACGGAAATGTTTGAAATGGCAAGTAATGAGGGTTTATGAAGGAATATAGATATGCCGTTGGTTGAATAAAGAAAGAGCCTTCTGTGCCCTGCTTCTCTGCTTCGACAGAGTATTTTATCATTTATATTCCCTATACCACAATGAGCGAATTTGTGCTAAAATACCACAGTAGTAAAGCCCTTAATTCTTACTGCGTTTTTACTACTTTTGACAGCAAATATTCCTCTATACGTTATCTCATCAGATATACTTTTGCCACGATGTGGCACAGCCGTTTCTTTTCCTGTATTTTGAGCAGCCTGTATCTGTTTATGACTTTCATTGCAGAATACACTGCTTTTGTGGTATAATAACTACATATTATGCACTCTACTGAATTTGTTTTTCAAAAAAGGGCGTTGTGCGGATTTATGCTTCAGCTGAGATACAAATCGTTAACGAGGAAATATAAATGGAAAAAATCTGGAAATTTTTTGAGAATATGAATGAACTGGTCTACGTCTCGGACGTGGATACATATGAATTTATCTATATGAATAAAAGGGCGCTTTCCATCTGTGGGCTTACCTCATTAGAAGACACCAAGGGAAAAAAGTGCTACGAAGTGCTGCAGAACACCTCGGTTCCCTGTGAGATTTGCAATAATAAAGAGCTTGTTCCGGGACAGTTCAAAGAGTGGCGCTACTACAATCCCGTTTATAATAAGCATTCGTTGGTGAAGGACACCTTGATAGAGATGGATGGCAGAAGGCTGCGCTTAGAGATTGCCGTTGATATCAGCACGGATACGAAACAAAACGAGCACATTCATGATTATCAGAACAGGGAAGCTCTGATAAATGAAGCACTGAGAACTGCTTTGCAGGCCTCCGATCCACATGTTTCTATTAAGATTGCGATAGAATATATGGGAAAGGCATTGGGGTGTGAGAGAGTTTATATTTTTGAGAAAAATGCGGAGGGCAACGACGATAACACTTACGAGTGGGTCGCAAGCGGCGTGAGCCCAGAAAAGGATAATCTACAGAATCTTCCACCGGAAGTTTGCGAGGGATGGTATTGTAATTTTGCAGAAGACAAGTGCGTGACAATCAGAGATATCGAAGATATCAAGACAAAGAACCCGCTTCAATATGAGATATTGAAACGGCAGAACATCTATTCCGTATCGGTGGTACCGTTACATGAAGACGGCAGGGTGATCGGGTTTTATGGGGTAGGTAACCCTCCGGCAGAAGCCTTGAGCTATACATCCAATATGCTGCAGATTATGGGACACTTCATAGAATGCATGTTCAAAAAGAGAAATTTGGTCAGGAGTCTGCAGCAGATGTCATATCTTGATCAGCTCACTCAGTTCGGAAACCGTTACGCCATGGTGAAGCATATGGAGAATATGCGCTCCGATGAGAGTGTCGGAATTGTCTATGGTGATATCACCGGATTGAAGCGGGTGAATGATGCAGAGGGGCATGCGGCGGGAGACCGTCTGATTCTTTCCGCCTGCGAGTGTATGAAGGCGGCTTTCGGAGACGACTACAAACTGTTCCGCATCGGAGGCGACGAGCTTTTGGCTATCTGTACGGGCATTGAAGAGTCGGAATTTCAGGAGAGATTATTAAGGTTAAGAAAAATCATGCCGGAATTTTCCGTCAATATAGCGCTGGGCGCTGACTGGAAGAGTGATACCACAGCCGGGATAAACGTTGTGATGGCGACGGCTGAGGCGCGGATGTATAAGGATAAAGCGGAATACTACAGGACGTCCGGGATTGACAGGAGACGGTGACCATTACTATATTTGTAGAAATCTAAATATTGGGTTATGATGTAAATTGGGTAGACATTGTCTGCCCAATTTGACTAATCAGAGATATGAATTGACTTTCACGCCGTATATGTGTGTAATAGTAAGCATAGAAGTCAGTGGAAAGAAGATGATTATTCCGGGAGCAACTATGGATATGGATGCAACAGTATATCTGCCAATGGCAGTTCCTTTGAAATTGGATATTACCACGGGTGATAAGATGACTCCAAAAGAAATTTAATTGGATGCCGCTCCGCGATTATGCGTCAGTCGTGGAGCGGCATTTACTATGTCGCGTTCAGAATCAGGATATCCGCATTATATAAGAATTGGCAAATCAAAATCCAGTCTGCCAAACTTTCTCAGTATGTCCAAATCGCGTATGATAAAATTACTACCCCAATAATAGTTTCCAATTGTCTGTTCGGCAACACACCACCGCTTGTTGTCCGGATGGGGGTTACTTTGTTCATATGCGTCAAGCTCCTCGGCAGAAAGTAGATGAAACTCGTGTGTGCTGAGCAGCGAGTCAACGATTGTGTCCAGATTCATATCCACAGTGCGTCTGCACTTCGGGTAAAAGCTGCTTTCAGGTGAAGAGATAAAATACACAGGCAGCGGCAGCCAGGACGGATATGTGGCAGGGTCAAATGCTTCAATATTCAGTGATGTTGGATCATAATCGGGATAACCATGGAGAAGAACCTGTCCGCATTTTCTATATCGGTCTTTTAAACCCTCTGCCTTACAGTAGATATTGCTGCCCTCGCCTGCATGTTGGAGGATGAAGTCCGCAAGACGTTTAGTTACCCCGATATCGACTTCTGCGGCTTTTCTTGAATCGAAATGAAACCATGGCATATGCGCGAAGTCGTTATTGCTGGGAACTCCCTGCATTCCTACCCAGCCGTCGTCCAATAAATATGCTCCGGAGTCCAGGTATTTGACGATACCCGCAATGATTTTGCTTTTTATGTCGCTTTCGTAATCACCTGTCGTATCCAGATAATCCAGTGCGATGCACACTGTATAGGGAGAGGAGTTGGGGTTCCAGTTGTTGCACTCGAGATTGTGGCCAAAACCACCGTCTTCATTTTGGTAGCTGGATAAAACCGACAGAAAATCGTCGCAGCTGCCATTTTCAAAAAGGAATTTCCATTTCGTATAGTCAAGGGGCCTCGCGCTGCGGTGAACCAGCTTTCTCAATCTCAAAAATTCTTCAAGAGATATTTTTTTCAATGCCATGACCTCCGCTTTCTTTTTATTTGCTATTGATCTATTATATCATGATTTCGTGTGGCTCAGCGCACATGGAATCAGAAGTTGACACAATATGCTTCTGGGTCAATATTATACCACAATGATTTTTCAGGTGGAATGGATTGTTTGCTTTTTACTACACCATAATACACGGATTTATGCTAAAATATTCAAGCAGTTAATTTTTAGAGAAGTGTAGCAAATGAAAAGAGGATTTGTATGTTTACATCAACAAATGTATTTGAAAAAAATAGGAATGATGTAAGTTGGGTGCCAGATTTTAATCGTTTATTGAAAATCTTAACAGAGATAAGAGATTTTCTTAATAAATTGGGATATCTTTGAGCGAATCTCAAAAAAATGTGGGGAGAATCCAGTGGATGATTCTCACTTATTTATGACCGTGGTCAAGGTTGTCTGCTTGCAGACAATTATGAATTTGAAAAAAGTAAGTAATGCGATTGGGCAGTATGTAGATGGAAGTCTGTCTACGGAGCAGGAAATAGATTTATGTTTAATATACATATTAAGTAAGAAAAATTGGTAAGAAGGAAGTGAAAATTTGCACTTCCTTTTTCTTTACAATTATTAGAAAATGGAAAAGAGAATATATAATTAAATCGGTTATATATTGATGAAGGGAGTTGTACATATGATGACAGAAATGGTTTTAGTTCAGAGAGTAGTATCAAAAATTTTTGGTGATATAGTTTCAAAAGCCGTTAGTGATGGTATGGATATTTCAAAGAATGCAATTAAAAGAGCAAATCAAAATAGAAGATCTTATAGTCAGAATCTACAGACACAGATTTATCATGTAATAATAGATGCTTTAAATGAAATTACCTATAATAAATATAAGAAGGATGAGAAGCTATATGATGCAGCAGAAAGCATATTAAAAGGTTATATAAGTACCAAAGACAATACGGATGCTATAAAACCAGGGCTAAAAATACTTGTTTCTGATGTAAATAATGATACTTGTCAAGATTTTTTGGAGATTTTATGTGGTGGAATTTGCAAGGATGATAATAGAGATTTATATAAAGAAATTGATATGCATTGGAAGAGAAGGGAGAGCGAATATATTCATGGAGAGTTTGTAAGGATTGATCAAAATGATAGAGAGGTACTTGAAAAAATAAATGATTTAAAAGAAGTTTTAGATTTTATAAAAGAAAATATGAATAGGCAAGAAAGACATAAGGCAGAGTACTATAGAATTCCCGTAGAAAATAGAGCAGGAGAATATGCTGATAAATGGGATAAAAATGTTTTCTTGAATAATTTTGATGAAGAAGATGAAAGAGCTAGTGGTAGAATAAATGTTAAATTAAAAGATATATATTTAGAAGAACTCCTACCTCCGTATATACTGAAT
>CAMWMM010000243.1 GCA_947175285.1 uncultured Lachnospiraceae bacterium | reverse complement strand
CCCCAAGTCTTCCCTTTTACTCCCCTTTGGCATGGCAATTTCATAGCGTACAACCGGTCCGGAGCTGATCATAATCCTTGCCGCAGCGATTCGCAGACCCACGGTTCCTGAATGACAGACGGACAATTCCACCGGATAACTTCCTGCCGGTATTTTTTTATCCAAAACCGTTTCATACCTGCTCCCCAGGTAGGCAATCGGATCCGCAAGCACTACTTCACCGGTAGGAAAATCTGCTTCTCCTGCCCGGATAACATCTATCTTGTTACTTTTTGTAAATATCATCTGAAAAAAATCTATAGGATAAGATTCCTTGTTCAGGAATTTCAGATTCTTCTCAAATGCAATCTGTGCCGGATGCTTTACCTGTTCCCGAATCTCTTTTCCGGTTTTTGTGTCCACAAAATATTTCCCAGTCTTATCGGAACGAAATTCCAGATCAGTGCCTACCGGCATGTAAAATACATTCACAACGGTCGGCTCAATATTAGCCAGAGTATTAAAATCTACTATTGCCATATTTTGGGCATCGTCCACATATTCTTGCGTATCCGTATCTCCAAAAGCCACCCAGCCGTTCCCATGTTCACTCTCCTGTCTAAACAGCCACTTCAATCTTGATGTACCATTTAAAACAGATTTACTGACAATGCTCCCTCCCGCTCCTCTGATATATTCTTTTATTTCCGGCTGCTTTTCCTCCGGAGGCGTTGTCTTCTTTTTACCAAACAGTCCCATATTATTCCTTCCCCTTCAGTGCAGTCTTTCTGCCTGCTCACCTTTCTGCAAGATATAAATCATTATTTCTAACTCCACATTTTGATGTCAAGGAATACTATATCATATTTTTTCACCGTAATCACTCGTTTTTTTCTAACCCGGCTGCCCTTCTTGCCGCCTTAGACATCATTTTTCCTATGTAAAGAGGATGTAGGTAACACAACTTCATTTGTGCCGCCTGACCTGTGGAATGACAAATCACAAACTTCTTTGACCAGATGCGGTCAGCCAATCCATAGCCAACCTTTTTGGCTTCCGCTTTGAATTCTTTTGGAATGGAGATTCCCGACGCCGATTTTGTATTTGTTAACGGCGGATGGAACAGGTGAAAAGAAATCCCGTATTCCTCATTTTCTATTTCCAGGCACTTAGCCAGCGATTCTATTGCTCCTTTTGAGGCAGCATAGGGAGAAATGTTTGAAAATCCGGTAACGCCTACACCCGAACTTGTAAATATAATACGTCCCTTCCCGGCTTTCCGCATATACGGAAGAACTGTTTTGGTAAGCCTCAGCGCTCCGAAATAGTTTACGTCCATTACATTTTGATATACTTCATAACCGGTGTCATGTTCGCTTTCAAAAGTACACAGACAGGCATTGTGTATCGCAATATCAATATCCCCAAAGTGTTCGATTGCCTGCCTGACGCCATTCTCAATACTTGAAAGGTTCCGCACATCTGCAAGGACAGGCAAAACCGTCTTTTGATATTTTTCTTTTAATGCCAGGGCAGCAGCCGTCTGAATATCCAATACCGTTACAAAATTTCCCAATTCCAATAATCTTTCCGCAAGATAATAACCAATCCCCTGATTAGCGCCTGTAATTAGTATATTTGCCATATTACTTATCCCCCATTTCGCTAAAAAAATGATTTACGTGCTGATACGCATTTTCCCGAAAGGTTTGCTTGCATTCTTCTGTCAATGCGCCGCAAAAAAGAAAACGCTGCATAAAAAGGAAAATCGGAGAATAAAATTTTACCGCTAAATAATGGCTGTCCGTAGTTTTTACAATTCCTGCCGCCGTCAGCACAGAAAATACTTTTTCCTGAAAAGTCAGTGGCTTATCAAATATCCAGTAATCATATATTTTTTGCATTTCATCATTGTGTAAATGTTCAATCGAAAGCAGCCGCATGATTTTATTACAGTATTCATCCATCAGATACTCTTCAAAAAAACAGTCACATGTCTTTTCAAAAAAATTCCCCTCAAAATTATCCGGCAGAGCCATTACCATTAATCCCTGCTCTAACTGACTCATGAAATCATTTGCTATCGTCTCAAAATGCTGCAACAACTCATCGAAAATAGCCTGCTTATTTTTGAAATGATAATAGACGGAGCTTTCCTTGATGTCTACAACTTTGCAAATATCTCTGATAGAAACCGCAGAAAACCCTTTTTGAGAAAATAAATCTAAGGCAACATCTAATATTCTTTGTTTTGTTTCATTCATTCCTTAACACCCCCCTAACAGTTGTTAGATAGATTATACCTAACAACTGTTAGGTTGTCAATCTCTTTGGAAGCACATAATTACATCATCGTATCATCCCTGAGAACCTCAGCCAAACTGATTTTGCGCACGCTCCGCCATCCCAGATAATAGGCGGACAGCACGGAAATCAAAACAGTCCCCACAAAAATACCAATCGGAATCAAAGGCGCCTCCGCTAAAAACTCTCCCACTTCAAGATAACTTAACCGCAGCATGTACCATACTGCAATAACGGCAACCGGCAAAGTAATCAAAACCGGGCGTCCTGCAATAACAAGCGCCTCAATACAGAACATTTTTCTGATTTCCTCCGGCGTCAGTCCGACGGACATATATCTGGCAAATTCCCTTTTTCTTTGACGCACAAATCCCAGCGTATTGGAAAATACATTCCCGATTCCGATAATGGCAAGCAGAACGCAGAAAACTCCTAATATAGCCATCATTCCCTGTAGCTGCTTATTATTTGAATCATACTTCTGAATACGATTCTCACTGATTACCGTATATTTCTGACTGACAAGCTGTGTAATTTCTGCCTGCAATGCATTTAGTGTATCCAGTGATGCGTTTTCTCCGGCAAGAACACGGATATAGGCATCTTCCTCTGCATTCCCTATCTGCTCTTTGATTTCTTTCCATAAAGATAACGGCATAAAATGCACGAGTTCATAATAATCCAGTGTTGCGTATTCCTCTCTCAAAACAGGAACCTCTTCCGTATAGGAGAGAACCGGAACTTCCGCCGCTGCTTCTTCATTTCCGGACTGTCTTAATACACTAATCTCATTTTCTCCGGTATTATGTGTCTTTACATAGGGCATATACTCAGGATGCCTGAAATCAGGATTTGTCACATCACGAATCCGGTTTAATACCACCGTCCCGTTAAGCTGCGGCGTAATCCCAATCTGTTCACAGTAATCTAAAAAGCTGTTATCATCCAATATAACAATCGGTGCGTTTACCAGCCATCCGCCATCAGCCGCCTTTACATAATTGCCGGAAGCATGGAAAAATCCTCCAAATGCTTTCATCTCCTCACTCATTTCTTCTTCCGTGATGATTCTCTTTGCTGCTGCCTTTTGGTATATAACAGCACTTTCTACTCCGGAAAATCCCTGTATCTCATCTGTTTCATCAAAAGAATCTATCTCAGAGTCCTTAACCGTAACCATAATATCCCACTTATCCTGATACCGCTCAAAGTAAGTTTCTCTTGTGCTGATTCCTGTCATTGTAAAAAAGCACTGCATAAGCGTAAATGCCATAAAAGCAAACAATAAAGAGAGCGATGAAGTCCTCAGGGCTTTTTTCTGCGCTTTCAGGGCATTTCCCGCCAATTCTCCCTCTACGCCGAAAAAATAAGCCAGTACATAGGAATTTTTTCTTCTCTTCAACTGCAGCTCACCGGTATTTTTAATTGCCTCAAGCGGCGTCATTCTGCTTAATTTCCCGGCGGGCAGCCATGCGGAAATCCATATCGTTATCACCGTAACAAACAACGTCAGCGCTAAAACAAGCGGATGATAACCAAAAACTGCCTCATGTCTTCCTTCTACACCGCTCCCTAATGCATTTAAAATGTGCAAAAGCCCCATACTGCCTGCAATTCCAAGCAGATTTCCCAGCACAATCGGCAGGACACACAATGCAGCCGCTTCCTGTATAAGACACGTACGTATTTGCTTCGGCGTGGCGCCGATACTCGAAAAGATACCAAACTGATGAATTCTTGCATTCATGGAAACCGCGAAAGCATTGTGTATAATAATAATCAACGAAAACGACGCCATGACCGTTATTAATATAAACAGCGGAAATATCAGTCTCGGTGCCGTATCCTGCTCACTGCGTACCAGATACATTGCCAGCAGTTCATAGTGATACGTAACCACCTCCGGTGAAATTCCCAAAAGTCCGACAATCTGCGGCGTATCTTTTAAAACAGCGCTATTGTCATAAAAATAGATATCAACTGCTGTCTCTGTGCCCTCGCTTTTTTTCTCATTTATCACCGCATCTTTTACACCGGCAAAATTTTTTATCAGTTCTATATCCCCGTCGTCAAATTCTCCGGTAACACGGCTCTGCCATTCACCGTCTTCCAGTTTGATTCTCTCCACTTCGTACTTCCACAAATTATAAAACACGCCGCATAGAAGTGATAAAAGCAAAGCCGAAATAAACGCCGCAATCATGACAGATAAGCCTGCGGAACGGTTGTTTTTAATATATCCTGATGAATAATCTTTCCACATATCCAACTGCTGTCATATATTTTATGACAACATTTTCACCTCCTGCCTCTTATCGCTGATAATACGTCCGTCTTCTATCGTTACAATACGCTCCGCCTCCAATGCCACATTTTCATCATGTGTGATTAAGATACATGTCTGATTCAAATTACGGTTGGACAGTTTCAGCATATCAATAATCTCTTTGGAATTTTTCTGATCCAGATTACCGGTCGGTTCATCCGCCAAAAGCAGCGCCGGACGGTAAATCAAAGAACGCGCAATCGCAACCCTTTGCTGCTGCCCTCCTGAAAGCTGGTTCGGCAGAGCGTCAAGTTTATCAGAAATACCAAGCGAACTGACAACCTTATCAAAATATTCTTTGTTTGGCTTTTTCTTATCAAGCGCAAGAGGCATCAGTATATTTTTCCGTGCGGTCAGGGTTGGAATCAGGTTATAAAACTGATACACCAATCCCACTTTCCTGCGTCTGAAAATCGCTGTCTGCGTCCGATTCAATTCGGAAAGATCCGTTCCGTCTATAGTAACCTTTCCACCAGTCGGCTTATCAACACTGCCGAGAATATGCAGCAAAGTAGATTTCCCCGAACCGGACGCCCCAACGATTGCTACAAATTCCCCTTTGCTGACTGTCAGATTAATCCCGTTAAGCGCCTTTACCTGATTGCTGCCGGAGTCATACACTTTGCAGACATCCTCACACTTTAAAATCTCCATACTTCTTTTCTCCTTCCCGCTGCTTTGCAGCTACTCTATATTCTAGCAAGCGAAAGTTACAACTCAGTGACTATAGAAGCGAATTTCAAAAAGGGCGCCTCCCTCCGCTGCATTCTTAGCCCGTATCGTTCCGTTTTGACGCTCAATAATCTCTTTTGACAGGGCTAATCCGATTCCTATACTGCCCTCACCCGCATTCTTTCCCCGATAGAAACGCTCAAAAAGATGCGGAATGTCCTCTCTTGCAAATCCTTCTCCCTCATCCCGGATAAAAATTTCCGTATACAGCGGATTCTGTGCATACGAACAGTGAATGGTTCCCCCTTTGTTATGTTCCATGCAGTTTTTCATCAGGTTCATAAGCGCCTCCATCGTCCACTCCAAATCGGCAGCAATAACCGCCTCCCCAAGTTCCGGAATATCAATAGAAGTATCGGAACCTGCAAATAATTCCTGCAAATTATCCGCTGCGAGAACAAGCGCCGTAAAAACATCCACCTCATCCTTTTGCAGAAGTAATGTTCCGGCGTCAAGACGCGCTAAAATAAGGAGCGCTTCCTCTAAATGCGTAAGACGCAAAAGCTGCTTCTCTATCTGTTCCAGATGCTTTCCCGCAAAATCCTGTTTCATCATCTGCACGGATAAAGATATCGCCGTAATCGGCGTCTTTATCTGGTGTGCAATATTGGACAGATTTTCCGCAAAATTGTTTTTGTCCTGTACCGCCGCATCCTTTGTCTGATAGAGAAAGGTCACAGTCTTGTATATTTCATCCTCCAATTTAGAAAAGTCATCCTCTCCGAAAGAAGAGAGAATCTCTGCTTTTCCTATATTGGCCTGTTCCAGATAGTCCGTTAAATCCTGAATGCGCTTAGATAACATTTTATTCCGATACAAAAAAATAAAGATAAAAAGCAGGATTCCTGCCAGAAAACCTGCTGCTGCAAATATCATATTAATCCCCCTTTCTTGCTCAGCCTGCGATATTTGGGCAAAGGCGTTATCAACGCCTGCACAAATTCGCGTGTGAAAAATTTATTTTTCACACTATCCATCCGCTCATATCGTATCCTCCATACGGTATCCCACACTTCTGACTGTTTTCAAACAAGCCGGCTGATATAGTTTATCCCGCAGCCTTTTCATAGTAACCGTCAGAGTGTTGTCATTCACATAGCTGCCGTTTACATCCCACACCTGTTCTAAGATTTTTTCTCTGGCAACAGTCTTTCCTTTATTCCGCATTAAATACAAAAGCAGTTCATACTCCGCTGCGCTTAAATTTACTTCCTTCTCATGACAGGAAACCGACCTGCGGTTTACATCAATCTTTATTCCGTCACAGGAAAGATACTGCTCCGCTGCATTGCCTGTTCTGCGCAGTAATGCCAGAATCCGCGAGTATAATACTTCCAGTTCAAACGGCTTTACCACATAATCATCCGCACCGTTTTGGAATCCTGACACAATGTCTGCGGCATCCCCCCGAACCGTCAGAAAAATAACCGGCAGTTCTTTCCAGTTACTTCGAATCCACCTGCACAGACTGTCTCCGCGTCCATCCGGCATATTCCAGTCCAGCAAAACAAGCGTCGGCACATGATTTTGCAATGCCTGTCTCGCCTGCATAAGCGTAGCACACAGCGTTACCTTAAAGCCTTTCCGCTCCAGATATTCTTTTACTGCCTGCGCAATATTAGAATCATCTTCTACATAATATAAATCAATCATTTCCGGTTCCCTGCCTTTTTTAACGCTAGGCGATAGCCTTGCGTTTTGCTAGGCGACAGCCTTGTGTTTTTTATTATACTACAAAAAAGTGACAGTTTTGTGACTACTTCTATTTCCTGACTTGTGCTTGTTCCATATATGCTGAAATGCTATAATAAACTTGTGTTATAAAACAACGAATGCCACGCTCCGCGAGACAGCCTTATGTTAATCAATTTCAGGGAAGAAATACCGATGAATAAAGAATGGTCAGAATTAAATAAAACGATGCAGACACAACTCAAAAAAGAAGCGACTTTTCACGAGGGCATAGACACTCTTT
>CAMWMM010000242.1 GCA_947175285.1 uncultured Lachnospiraceae bacterium | reverse complement strand
GTTGAGTACTGTTGAAATTTGCAATTGTTTCTTTTAATATTATCGATAAGCAAAAACCAAGTGAATTTATTTATAAACACACATGGTAGATTATAGAATGTAAGAAATTAACGAAACAATTCAGTAACTTCTAAGAAAAATTCTTGATAACTTCGTTGTTCCAAACTGAAAACATCATCACAGATTTGTGAGATATAATCAGGACACTCTTTTAGTTGGGTTACTAAATTGTATACCATTTTATCACTATAGAAATGTTTGGATAATTGGCGTACTTCTTTTATTGTATTTGTAAATGCAGAGATTAAAGAAAGGTAAGTATCACGATAAAGACTATTATCCTTTTGAAAAGCAATTCCGGCATAATATCCTGATAAAAGAGCATAATATATACCTTCGCCTGTAATTGAATTTGTAAAGCCTGCTGCATCACCAATTAATATGATATTTTCATATGGATGTTCCAATTGATTAGCAAGCTCTCCTATTGGTAAAAAAGCGCCAGCTTGATTTGTTGAATCAGAAATACCTAACTGACGGCATAGATTTTTGTGTTCTGAGAGTGCATGCTTGTAGGTGGCATTCTCAGCCAAAACACCTGTTCCTATGACAATATTTTTTTTATTAGGCACTATCCAATTATATCCAAATGAGATATTTGCAAAATCAAAGCAAACTTTATCCAGATTCGCAAGTACCGGATTACATTGGGATTTACTGACAGTATCTTGGATACAAAATCCTTTTGCTATATCAGCAATTCCAAGTTTTTGGCGTATTTGACTGAAAATTCCATCTGCCGCAATAAGAATATCATAAGATAATTCCACTCCATTCTTTAAAATAAGGGTGTTACGATCGGGAATAAACTCTGAAAAGGTTGTTCCTTCAAATATGTGTATACCTGCGTTTTTGCAGGCCAAGAGTAGTTCGTAATCAAATTGTTCCCTTTCGACTAATGTAAGGGGATATTTTACAGGAAATGCACATTCTGTGGCACTTTGTGCAAATAAGCTTATTTTGTTTGAACTATAATAATTACCAAAATCAAAGTCGGGTAATATTTTCTTTAAGATGCGAATTGTTTTTTCTGTAATGATTCCAGCACATACTTTAGGACGTGGGAAAAGACATTTATCTATTAAGCATATTGATATGTTTAATTTTGATAGCATAAGACCGGCCGCAGTTCCGGCAGGACCACATCCAATGATTACGACATCATAGTTCATTATTTTTACTCCTTTTCACGAGGTAATATATGGAAAAATATCATAGCAACAAATTAAAAAAGCATTTTGTTCAATTATATAATGCTATAAAACCCATGCTGAGAAAAATAAGGTTATTTTTTATTAATTTATTTACTTTTTTATTGAACAAAAGAACATATATGTGTAGATTATTAACTAATTTCATTTCTGAAGAATTAAACGCAAGACCGCTAAAAAAAGGATTTGAAAAACTTCAAAAAACATCTCCCAAATGGATTATTCTTGCTTTAGCAGCTAATTTAGGAGTAGGATTTTGTATAATATATTTTACCAATACTTTTCAGCAATTTTGGATACATATTGTATGTATTACTATATGTATGTCGTTAACTATAATCATAGGGCGCAAATATACAAATACAATCAATCTCTTAGATAAAGAGATTGAACAAGAAAACACAAGCGAAAATGTAGAACTGAGAACCAATTACAATCGTTTTAAAAATTACACATTTCATAGAGCAAATTTAACTTTTTGCATTGTAATTCCTTGCGTTTTCTTTTGGGGCATTTTTAAACAAAAGTATTTGTCGTTTGACGTTGTTGGAATTTATGGCATTTTCACTATTAGTGCTACTCTTTTCATGAGCATCCTTGGATATGTTGAATATATGTGGATGCTTTGGTTACTGTATCGAATAAGTCGATGTGAACATTTCTACTATAATCAGAGCAACCCCTCACAAACTCCTTTTCTAATTTATATTGCAGATATAACAAACTGTGCGAAATGGTTTTTTCTAGTGGAAGGGTTTCTCTATATTTTTGAGTATTTTATATTAATTCCACGTGATAATTTGACTAATGGTCAATTTCAAATGCCGGATAATTTATCTTTTTTCATTACTTGGACTATTTTATTTATTGTGCTTGTAATGGCATTCCCAATAATTGTCATTTTACAAGAAACAATAATCACTAAAATTATTGACAACTTAAAACAGCAACAAATACAAAATCTTTCTATATGTTTTAATATTGCCAATAAAAATTTGGGCAACGGCACAAGAATAGAACAAGCATACATGTGTAATTCAATAATGACCAATATTATTGCTAGTGATGATTATCCGATAAAAGCTCAACGTTTTGCTCCTATTTTAATATCAGTTGCCACTTTTGTTTTGCATACAGTGAATTTATTGTCTCAGTTACCACAAATCAGTGCGTGGATTAGTCAATTTCAGAATCAGTATTTGTAAAAAGTCTAGCCTTTGCAATGTTCATGATTTCTGTAAAAAACATATAAAACTCATCAAGACATTGCTTATTTATATCTTGATTTACCAATTGTTTTAATGAAGAATTAACTTGGTTTTCAACCTCTTTCAAATCATCTCGCACTACTTTAAATATATTATATTTTTGATATAAGCTAAGTATATATGCTACTGCCTCTGACGTATTCTTTAATGCCAGTAACTGTTGTTTTTCTTTAACGCTACACATTCCGTAAATATATGTAACAATCAAATTTTTCCTTGAACGTTCAAAATCTGTATTGAGACTTCCTTTATGTAAAGAAATATTTTCATATGAACTAAATGGCTCTAAGTCATTCATTGCTTGAAACAGATACCCAACTTTATCTCCAATATCACTAAGTAGTTTCATTTGTATACTATTAGGCTCCCTACTTATTACGAAGCCTAATAAAGCGCTATTCTTAATTAAAGAAGAAGTCTCCAACGATATAATATTGGATATTTTTTGAATATCATAACGCGAATCAGGGGTAAGGGTTAACTCCTGTAAACATCCTCTGGCCATTGAACATAATGTTTGGGATAATATCCCAATGGGAAAACTGTTAAGCGCAGGATAACTGATAGATAATTCATTCATTTTTTGAAAAGCCTTGCCCAAAAAATAGATAGCAAATATAATTGCTTCTTCCGAAGAATATTGCATATGAAAAGCAGTCTGATTGTGGCGTTTTTCATCTGCATCAATTAAATCATCTATTATAATTGAAGTCTTGTGCATTATTTCAACACAAATAGCTATTTCTGTAGCGACATCAATACGCATCGTGTCAATAGATTCTGATCCAATAGCGTTGCCCCAATAAACAAGAAGCGGACGTAAATGACTACCGATTCTAAGCTGTATTGCCTTGCCATACGGAACTTCTAATTCATTCAAAAAGGCAATCCATTTTTTATGAAAAATAGTCTTCATAGACTTTTCTGAGTCACTCATAATAAAGTTATAATATGTAGATTCACTTGTATTACTCATAGTACATATCTCCAATATATTTGAGCTTAAATATTATGTAAAATTATTAGAAGTTTTTGAACCATCAACCAACATATCCAATGATTGTATATTGCAACAATTTACTTCTATTATCCACTCTAATTTCTAACCGATAATAAACAATTATCCGTCAAAAATTCACCTAACCCCTCACACATTTTGCAATAGCAACCGGAACATAAAAATGCTATAATCAAATCCGTAGCATATAAAAATATGCCAGTATCTCAAACTATCGGAGAAACCCCTTATGAGAATATTTGCCCTTGAACTAAACAACGACATCAAAGGTATTGCACAAAGAAAAGAATATATCGAATCCTTAATTGCGGGCTTGCCGTCTCCGGATTTTGTTGTGCTGCCGGAACTTGCGCTATGCAGTTATATGGCAAGTCAGGAGATTTGGCAATATGCAGATGAGTGCGGAACAGATACTTCCGCGTGGGCAAAGAAAATGGCGGAAAAATATCACACTTTTATCGGCGTAGGATATCTGGATAAAGAAAGCGGAGATTATTATAATCGTTATCTGATTGCGGACGGAAGCAAAGTTTTTGGCGTTGTTACAAAGTCAGAGGGAGAGGCGGCAGTATTTAAGCGAGGTTCTTTTGGCAACATGATTCGCACACCGATAGGTAATATTGGCGTTGCTATTTGTTATGATGCAAAGCGAAAGCATTTTTATGATAATGTAAAGGACGAGGAACTTTCTCTTATCCTTTTTCCGCATGGATGCCCGGCAGACCCTAAGAAACCGGAAGCAGAGCAAAATGCAAATGATTTCTTCTGCAGTGCATATGAAAAAGCATTCCATGTTCCTGTAGTGTATGCAAATAGTAAAGGCAGGCTTGAACATATGCCGGGGAAAATGGGACAAATGATGAAAAAAGCCGGATTTGCTATGAACGGATATTCTAAGATATATTATCCAAATGGAACGGCAGTCGCTTGCAACGTTGCAGAGGCGGTCGGAGCCGATATTGCCATATCTCCACGGAAAAGGCAAAGTGACATTCATTTTTATGGAGATGATATTGCGAGAGGAAACTGGTTTTTCCGCCAATTCATATTAAAACCGGACACAAAAGCGGGCATAAAGGCATATGAAGAAAATAAGCAATGCTACTTGAAAGGACTCATACAATGAAAATAGTAATCATCCACGGCCAAAGCCACCAAGGTTCTACCTGTAATATAGCAAGGTCGTTAGCGAAAAAATTAAACGGTGAAGTGACAGAATATTTTTTGCCGAAAGATTTCGGAGAATTTTGTATCGGCTGTACGGCATGTTTTAGCATATCCGAAACAAAATGTCCGCACTATGAAAAATTATTTCCCATTACAAAATCAATAGATGACGCAGATGTCATTATTTTGGCGAGCCCTGTCTATGTCTATCATGCTACGGGCGCCATGAAAGCATTTCTTGACCATTATGGATGGCGGTGGATGGTACACCGTCCCGAGGAAAAGATGTTTTTTAAACAAGCCGTCTGCATTTCTACGGCTGCAGGGGCAGGGATTAAAAGTACGAATCAGGATATGGCACATAGCATGTTCTTTTGGGGAGCAGCGAAAACATATAAATACGGTGTTGCCGTAATGGAAACTTCGTGGGAAAGAGTGAATGCGAAGAAGAAGCAAAAGATAGAAAAGAAACTCGAAAAGCTCGCACGAAAAATAACAAGAAGGCAGGGACATATCAAACCGTCTGTTAAAACGAAAGCGTTCTTTTCCGTTATGCGTCTGATGCAGAAGCATGGTCTAAATGGGGCGGATATACAATACTGGAAGGACAAAGGATGGACGGAGAAAAAACGTCCTTGGAAAGCATAAATCTGTTTGGCTTCTCATAGAATATGGAAATAAATAATGCACTGGAGAATATTTTATGGGAGAAAATGTGATAGAAGCATCCTGTGATTTTAATGGTATCAAGCCGGTTATGCTGGATCTGCCCTATCCTCCGCTCAAGGTCAGTGAGAGAAATCTCTCTTACGCGGATATGCTCAGCGTGGATTATTGCGGCGCCGTATCGGAATTTACTGCAATCGCACAGTATATCAATAATGAGAATCGTTTGTCATGCGAGAGGTGCGCGATAGCCAAACCTCTTTTAGGAATGGCGGTTTGTGAAATGATGCACTTGCAAAAGCTTGGAGAGCTGATTGTGTTGCTGGGCGGGAATATTGGTTATACGGCAAGCAGCCGGAACGGAAGACCGGTGATGTGGTCGCCGTCGTTTTTAAATATTCCGTCAGAATGCAGCAGAATGCTGCAGGCGGATATGGAAGCTGAGATAGAAGCGATTAACCAGTATGAAATGCATATTTCCTGGATAAAAGACGAATGCGTTAACGCGGTTTTACGGAGAATTATTCAGGATGAAGAATACCATATTATGATGTTAAAGACATTGGCGAAAGAATTATAATAGTTACCAAAAAACGCAGGCTAAAGAAGCCTGTGTTTTTTTAACAGTGTTTTTTGACATAGTGGTTTGGTAGGTATATAATGACAAGAAAAAAGAAAAGAGGACAATCAGATGAGTGATTATAAATTTGAAACACTTCAGTTACACGTTGGACAGGAACAGCCTGACCCGGCAACGGATGCGAGAGCAGTGCCTATTTATCAGACGACTTCTTATGTATTCCGCGATTCCGCACATGCGGCGGCTCGTTTTAACCTTTCTGATGCAGGCAATATCTATGGCAGATTAACAAATTCTACGCAGGATGTATTGGAAAAGAGACTGGCGGCGCTTGAGGGCGGTGTTGCAGCATTGGCAGTAGCAAGCGGTGCGGCGGCAATTACATACACCATTCAGGCACTGGCACAGGCGGGCGACCATATTGTTGCGCAGAAAACCATTTATGGCGGAACCTACAATCTGTTGGCGCATACACTGTCTCAGTATGGCGTTACTACGACATTTGTCGATGCACATGATTTGAAGGCGGTGGAAGCAGCGATTCAACCTAATACCAAAGCTGTTTATCTGGAAACACTGGGCAATCCGAACAGTGATATTCCGGATATTGATGCGATTGCGGAAATTGCACATAAGCATGGACTGCCGTTAGCTATTGATAATACGTTTGGCACACCGTATTTAATCCGTCCGATTGAACATGGTGCGGATATTGTTGTTCATTCCGCAACGAAATTCATCGGCGGACACGGTACATCTTTAGGCGGCATTATCGTGGATTCCGGTAAGTTTGACTGGAAAGCAAGCGGTAAATATGCTCCCATTGCAGAGCCGAACCCCAGCTATCATGGCGTTTCCTTTGTGGATGCAGCAGGTCCGGCAGCATTTGTGACTTATATCCGTGCTATTTTGCTGCGTGATACGGGTGCGGCAATCTCACCGTTTAATGCGTTCTTACTTTTGCAGGGTGTGGAGACGCTTTCCCTGAGACTGGAGCGTCATGCGGAAAATACAAAGAAAGTAGTAGAGTTCCTTGCAAAACATCCGCAGGTAGAGCATGTGAATCATCCGTCTCTGCCGGATCATCCCGACCATGCACTGTATGAGCGGTATTTTCCGAATGGCGGAGCGTCTATCTTTACTTTTGAAATTAAAGGCGGTCAGGCGGAAGCGCATAAATTTATTGACAATCTGAAAATCTTTTCCTTGCTTGCTAATGTGGCAGATGTGAAGAGCCTTGTGATTCATCCGGCAACGACGACACATTCCCAGCTTACTGCTGAAGAATTGGTTGATCAGGGTATTAAGGCAAACACCATCCGTTTGTCTATCGGTACGGAGCATATTGATGATATTATTGC
>CAMWMM010000241.1 GCA_947175285.1 uncultured Lachnospiraceae bacterium | reverse complement strand
TACATATTCAAATCTTCTTGACCTGACTGTATTTTATTACTATAATTATACTGTTTTTTTTTAATTATTTATATCAGTTTACTGCATATATTAATAACAATTCTGTGAGGTTTTATTTATGCCGACATTGATTGAACTAAAGGACGACCGTTCTGAAAAGGTACATTATGACAAATCCGATTATCCAATCTATATACGAAGCGGGCGCCTTTCCCGCTATCCAAATTATGCTGCGCCAAGTCATTGGCACGATGATATAGAAATGATTATGATTTTAGCCGGAGAAATGAAATATAATGTAAACGGCGAGATTATAAACCTGCCAAGCGGCAGTGGTATCCTTGTAAATGCAAGACAGATGCACTTTGGCTTTTCTGATACCAGATCGGAATGTGATTTCATCTGCATTCTCCTGCACCCGCTGCTTTTATGCTCTATATCTTCCTACGAAAATGATTTTATACTGCCTATTATCCACAATAATGCAATGCCATATATCTTTCTGGATACGAATATCACATGGCAGGAAAAAATACTGGAACAAATCCATTTCATGTATACAAGGAAA
This sequence comes from uncultured Lachnospiraceae bacterium, assembly GCA_947175285.1. Next base: position 6,769 of record CAMWMM010000241.1, on the reverse strand, counting down.
GACCTGAAAACCGTACCACTGGATGTGCTGTCCTCATTTTCAGCAATCTGGTCTTTGCTTTATGAACACATTCCGCCAAATGATAATATGATATCCCCACAGAACAATGATCTGACAATAACAAAAAATATGGTAGGCTTTATCCAGAAATACTATACACACAAAATTTCCCTTACGGACATCGCTGTATCTGGGGCTGTTGGACAAAGCAAGTGCTGTAAATTATTTGCAAAGTATTTCAGCCTGACACCGAATGCATACCTGACACAATATCGTCTGAACAAAAGCATTGAACTATTACGCAATACGGATTTATCCATTATCGAGATTGCCCTGTCTGTCGGATTTGGCGGTGCAAGTTACTATGCGGAAACATTCCGCAAATGGTTCGGCAAAAGTCCAACGGAATTCAGAAATGGAGAAGGGCAGAAATAATACTATTATTCCGGCTGTTCGTCAAACCGCCTGTCCTTAAAGTAATATTCTTCATCGTGTTCATTGATTTCCCTGTGTACTTTGCAGGGACTTCCAAATGCTATTACGTTTGCCGGTATATCCTTTGTCACAATCGAGCCCGCCCCAATCACAGAATTTTCTCCAATCGTGACTCCGGGCAGAACAACCACATTTGCTCCAATCCATACATTGTCTTCAATTACAATAGGAAATGAATACATGCCATCTGCACGATGCCTTGGATGAACAGGGTGCCCTGTTGTACATAAGGTTACATTAGGCCCTATAAGGACATTCTTTCCTATCGTTATCTTCCAATCGTCAATCAACGTCAGATTCATATTTGCATAGGTACCGTCCCCAATTGACACATATTTTCCAACTGCTGCCGTAAGCGGAGGCACAATCCACACATTGTCCCCGACATTTCCAAATACCTCCTTAAGGAGTGCCGCGCGCTCATCCATACTTTCCGGCGGCAGGCTGTTAAACTTGTTTATAATACTCTTCGCATATGCCTGCAGAGCCATATTTTCTTCATCGTCACCCCAAAGATATCCCTTTTTCATTTTTTCCTGTTCTGTCATTTCTTACCTCCATTTTCTCTGTTAAGTTATATTTTTCAACCAGCCGTATTTCCTATAATGCCGGTACACAACCGGAAGTTTCACTATTTCATCCAAGTTCAGCACAAAGTATACTCCCAGTACAGGAAGCTTAAGAACAAAAGCACACAGGCATCCAATCGGAACAGTAATGCACCATAATGTCACCGTATCGCATAACAGTCCAAATTTAGAATCTCCTCCTGCCGGAAAAATTCCGCCTATTGTCATGCTGTTAACTGACTTGCCCACAAGATAGTAAGAGCACATAAACAGCATCCCTCTCAAATATTCTTTGGCTGTCGTTGTCATGCCGGCTAACTCTACAATAATCGGTGATAAAGCCAGCAAAAATAACCCTGACAGCGCCCCGCATATAATAGATACCCTTGTCAGTGTTCTCCCGGCTTTTTTTGCCTCTTCAAAGTGATCCGCTCCAAGTTCATTCCCTATGATGATACTTCCTGCGCTCCCCAGTCCAAGACACAGACAAACTACAAGGTTCTTGGAAATATTTGCAATACTATTTGCAGCTACAGCATCAGTTCCTAAATGCCCCATGATAACTGAATACATGGTAAAGCCGCCACCCCATATCAGTTCATTTAACAATACCGGCGCCGCTTTTTCCCAAAACTTTTTTGTCAGATCCCGGTCCCGCTTCAGTAAGTGTATCTTTAGCCGTTTCATTTTTATCATCACATATACGATGCACCAGAGCATTTGAGCAGCCGTTGCAAACACGGTTGCCAGTGCCGCTCCCTGAATCCCCAGCGCAGGAATACCAAATAATCCGAAAATGAATATAGCATTCAGAATAATATTTAAAACAACTGTCATACTGCTGATTGCTGTACTTAAATTCACAGCATTACAGTTTTTCATGAAGGTCAGATATACCTGTGAAATTGCAGAAAGCAAATAGGAAACTCCAACATACTTTAAGTATCCGCTCCCTATCATGATTAACTCAGGCTCATTTGTCAGGAAATGCATAATCCCCTCGGAGAAAAATACCGTACCAAGCAAAAACAGGATAGCAACAATGCCGGAGATATAGAGAACCAGGCTGAATACTTTGGAAATGCCTGTGTCATCCTTTTTCCCATAATACTGTGCGATAAACATATTTTCTCCTATGACAAAAGCCGTCATAAATAGATTAAATATAAATGTCACCTGTGAAGCCAGTGATACCGCTGACATTGAATTTTGGCTTAACTTTCCCAGCATAATTGCATCGCTTGCTCCCACAAGTGCAATCATAAACTGCTGGAATGCTATGGGAAAGACTAAACGTATCATTTTCTTTTTTAGTGTATTTGTTTCCCTCATAACCATTTTTCCTTAATCTTTTCATCTAACAATAGCACATCCCTAACCTGAAATCTTTCAAAATTGCTTGCATTTATATAACAATCCTATTCGAAATTCGAGTTGCACCTACTAAAGACAACAAAACTGTCAGAATACGGAAAAGGAATTCAAAAAAATATCACGAAAAATGGTAGGAATGATCTTTACAGGATATTTTATGGAAACATATTATGGAATTGTATATGCAAAAAAACGTCTGAACCAATGCACGCATTTATCAGTATTATTCAAAACAATTTAGATGTATGAGTATGCATATATCTCCGATATACATAAAATGACAGTGACACTGTCAGAATGTCAGCACACACCTGCGACCAGACAATACCGTACATTCCAATGATATGATTTAATATAAACAGCATAGGAATATTAAATACTGCCCACCGCATCACACCGAGAAACAGCGATTTATTTCCTTCACCAAAGCCCTGGAACACATATACCGTGAAAAAGCTCATAAACATTAACGGTGTCGCAAGGCATCTGATTCTCAGGAATCCGGTACCCAGCAATACTGTCTGCTGCTCCGGTATAAATATCTGCATAATTCTTCCTGCGGAAATTTGGTATAGCGCAATACTGATTATGCTGACGGTTATTCCCACCTTGATGGAGAATTTTATGATATGATTCATTCTTTCATGGTTCTTTGCAGAATAATTATATGCAACAAGCGGCATCATTCCCTGACAGATACCGATACCGACATTAAGCGGCAGTCTTTCAGCTTTCAGCACAATACCAATGGCAGCAAGCGCTATATCACCATAGGATGCCATCAGCTTATCAATAACCACATAGTCTATATCAAACAACAGAGTCGCAACTGCCGAAGGGATACCGACATTAAATACAGAACCTATACTCCTTCTGTCAGGTAAACCATGTCTGATACTGAAACTGACAGCCGATTGTTTTCTGATTCTGTATATGACACAAAAGAAAAAACCACATGCAATGCAGTTTGAAATCAGTGTAGCGATTCCAACTCCTAATACCTCATTTCCCCTTGGGAGAAGTACAAACATAAACAGCGGATCAAGCGCCATATTGATAATTCCTCCCATCGTAATGCCAAAGCCCGCCGCTTTTGACATACCTACACTTCTAAGCAGATTGGACATCACATTGGAAAGCACGGTTGGTATTCCGCCAAGTACGATAACGCAAAAAGCATACTGTCTTGCATAATGAAATGTATTGTCACTCGCTCCAAGCAATGCAAGAACCGGTTTCATGAATGCAAGCATCATTATGGAAAAAACAGCAGTTACGGCTATAGATAAGTAAAAGCTGAATGCGGACACTTTTTTCGCCATTGCTTTTCACTCTCCTCAATGCCTGAATCAACATTAACACCAACAGCACACTGGAAATACTTACATTTTTATAGTATCATATATTTAACAAAATCGAAATTCGAAAGGATAAAAATATGCAGAACACAGAAATTGATAGCGCAATACCATGGAATCCCTGGCACGGATGTAAAAAAGTAAGTCCGGGCTGTAAAAATTGTTTTGTTTATAAGATGGATAAGCGATATGGCAGAGATACTACCATCATTACAAAAGGCAAAACCACTTATGAGTTAAAAGACAAAGACTGTCCCCCTAACTCATTGGTTAAGTTGTGCTTTTCTTCTGATTTCTTTATTGAAGAAGCGGATGAATGGCGGGACGGATGCTGGGATTTCATAAGAAGAAGAAAAGATTGTATCTTCGTTACGACCACAAAAAGACCGGAAAGAATCAAAGATTGTGTCCCGTCAGACTGGGGAGATGGATGGGAACACATATACATTAGCATTTCAATTGAAAATCAGGAAATGGCGGATATCCGGCTGAAACACTTTTTAGAAGCGCCCGTTAAACACCGGGAAGTATTCTGCTCTCCGCTGATTGGTCCGATTTCTTTAGGGAAATATTTAGATACAGGACTGATAAAATGTGTGAATGTCGGCGGAGAAATGGCTCCTAAAGCAGATATCAGACCCATCGAATATGAATGGGTAAAAAATCTGTACTTAGAAGCCAAAGAAAGAAATATTGAATTCTATTTTCATCAGTGTGGATCAATGTTTCTAAAAGACGGCATAAATATCGGCAAATGGAACTTAAAAGAACAAATTAAACGTGCTGAAGAAATACAACATGAACTTGAAAGAACATACTGATAAAGTTCTTTCGGAGGTACATAAAATTGAAACGAATACTTTCCTATCTGGCGCCCTATAAGATGAGGATGGCACTGGGGATTTCCATCAAAATTCTGGGTACTGTTGCAGAGCTCCTGATTCCCTTTATACTGACCTATATTCTGGAACATGTCATTGTCACCATGGAGGTTCCCCGAATTGTACTGTACGGAGTCATAATGATTCTCTGCTCGGTAGCCGCCTGTGTCGGCAATGTGACCGCCAACCGGATGGCGGCAAAAGTCACTGCCGATTTTTCCATTGAAATGCGAAAGGATTTGTTTTCAAAAACCCTGTACCTCTCCGCACGGGATACGGATCAATTTACGATTCCTTCTCTGGAATCCCGTATCACTTCGGATACCTATAATGTACAGAATTTTGTCGCAATGATGCAGCGCATGGGCATCCGCGCACCTATTCTGCTGCTTGGAGGCGTAGGTATTACGCTGTTCATGGACAGCGCGTTAGCCTTGGTAATGATTGCCACCATGCCCTTTATTTTTGTTACTGTCTACAGTGTTGCACGCCGCGGCGTTCCGCTCTACACCCAAGTACAGAAATCCACTGACGATATGATTCGGGTCGTACGCGAGGATGTACTCGGCGTCCGTGTCATTAAGGCTCTTTCCAAAAATGACTATGAGAACCGCCGCTATGACACATACAACTATGCGCTTACCAAGCAGGAGCGTCATGCAGGTATCATAATGAATGCGGTAAACCCTATTATGACGCTGCTTATGAATCTGGGAATTGCGGGAGTCATTGCCGTAGCAGCCTACCGTGTATCAAACGGCACTTCCTCCGCGGCTACGGTGATTGCTTTTACCCAATACTTTACCCTGATCTCTATGGCGTTAATGTCCCTTTCCCGTATGTTTATCATGTATACGAAATGTGCCGCCTCCGCCCGCAGAATCAGCGCGGTTCTGGATACGCCGGACTCCTTCCCGGTGACAGAGGATGACGGCAAAGGGGATTCCTCCTTCAAAATTTCCTTTGAAAATGTGACCTTCTCCTATTTGGGCAAAAAGCCCAATCTTGAGGATATCACACTAAGCGTTCCCAAGGGAAGCACACTTGGCATCATCGGCGCCACCGGCAGCGGAAAGTCCACCTTTGTCAAGCTGCTGCTTCGGTTTTATGATACAGATTCCGGCACAATCCGTATTGACGGCAAAAAGATATCTTCCTACACACAGGATGAACTGATCTCCATGTTTGGCGTCGCACTGCAAAACGACTTCCTTTATGCGGATACCATTGAGGAGAATATATGTTTCGGCAGGGAAATTTCTCATGAAGACATCCTTCGTGCGGCAAAGATTGCCCAGGCGTATGATTTCATCTCCGCCATGCCTGATGGGTTTCAACATATGATTTCTTCCAAGGGAACGAACCTCTCCGGCGGTCAGCGACAGCGTATTTTGATTGCCCGCGCCATTGCCGCTCATCCCGAAATATTGATTCTGGACGATTCCTCCTCGGCGTTAGATTATAAGACCGATGCAAACCTGCGCCAGGCTCTGAAAGAGTCCATGTCTGATTCCACAGTCATCACTGTGGCGCAGCGGGTCAGCTCCGTCAAAAGCTGCGATCAGATTCTGGTATTGGATAAAGGCAGAATCATCGGGCGCGGCAAACATGAAGAGTTGCTGGAAAACTGCGCTGAATACCGACAGATCAGCGATTCTCAGATGGGAGGTGCTTTCCTTGACTGATAAAACAACGTGGCACAAACGTGACAATAAGAAGATCATGATCCGGTTGTGCGGATATATTCTGAAGCAATGGCATCTGTTTTTTCTTGCTATGGTACTGACGCTGGTATCTAATCAGATGTCCCTTTTAGGCCCCAGATACTCCGGCGCCGCCATTGATGCTATCACTCTGCCCTCCGGTGTAGATTTTCCTACAGTTTGGGACAACGTGATTAAAATGGTTATCTGCTACGCAGGTTCCGCCATTATTGCCTATTTCCTGTCGGTCATTATGGTATACTTAAGCCAGCGGATTGTATATATCATGCGCAAACAGGTCTTTGAAAAACTGAATACGCTGCCTGTAGGCTACTTTGACACCAATGCCACCGGCGACATCATCAGCCGTATCTCTTACGATATCGACA
>CAMWMM010000240.1 GCA_947175285.1 uncultured Lachnospiraceae bacterium | reverse complement strand
GCGCCGGTTATGTCAGCGCTGTGCAAAGATATAATTTATATAATGCAACGCCAAGGCTTTTAATCGAAACGGTAGCGATTGCCGGAATGGTTCTTTATATGATGATGCAGCTTTTAAGGGGAACGGAAGTTATCGACATTATGCCGCAGATTACGCTGCTCGCGCTCGTTGCCATGCGGTTGATTCCCTGTGCCAACAGAATCAATAACCATCTGACTTCCATTGCCTATTTTGAGCCGTTCTTTATGGGCGTCAGTGATAATTTACAGGAAGAAATCCGGGATGAAAGTATTGACTATGAAGCAGAGACTTATCAAAAGAAGATAGAAGTAGAAAAACTGGATATCAAAGATAAAATTGAGCTTAAAAATATTACTTATAAATACCCGAACACAGAAGTCCTTATTTTCAATGATGCAAGTATGGAGATTCCGATTGGGAAAAGTGTGGGAATTGTCGGAACATCCGGTTCCGGTAAGACAACGGTCGTAGATATCCTGTTAGGGCTTTTACGTCTGCAAAGCGGTGATATTCTGGCGGACGGTGTAGAAGTAAGGGAGCATTACAGGGAGTGGTTAAAAAATATCGGTTATATTCCGCAGAGCATTTTTATGATTGACGATTCTATCCGGAAAAATGTTGCCTTCGGTTATGCGGAGGAAGATATTGATGATAACAAAGTGTGGGAAGCATTAAAAGAAGCTCAGTTAGATGAGTTTGTGAGAGGGCTTCCGGAGGGGCTTGATACGAGTATCGGAGAGCGGGGAATCCGTATATCGGGAGGTCAGAGACAGCGTATCGGTATTGCCAGAGCATTGTTTGAAGACCCGGAGGTACTGGTACTGGATGAAGCAACGTCTGCATTAGATAACGATACGGAAGCAGCTATTATGGAATCTATTAACAGACTGCACGGACGCAAGACATTGGTGATTATTGCGCACAGGTTACAGACGATTGAAAAATGCGATATGGTTTATCGGATAGAAAACGGTAAAGCATCAAGAGAAAGGTAGAATTATGAAAAAATTGTGGGATTATTGCTGGGGATTATATAAAAAGCATGAAGAAGGACTTAATTATCTTATTTTCGGGTTTCTTGCCTTTGTGCTGAACTATGTACTGTATTATGTTTTTGTGTCAATGCTGCATATGAATCACTTGGTAGCAACGGTATTTTCATGGGTATTGACGGTAATTTTTGCTTATTGGACAAATCATACATTTGTATTTAAAAGTAAGAATATGAGCGCGTCAAGTCTTGCCAAGGAATTTGTATCCTTTATCGGCGCAAGGATTGCAACGGAGGTGTTGGAAGTTGCGCTCATGTACCTCATGGTAGATATGGCGGGTATGAATCAATACATTGCGAAATTGATAGGACAGTTTGTTGTGATTGTGACAAATTATTTTTTGAGCAAGCTTTGGATTTTTAAAGAGAAGTAATATCGCAGGCTGAGAAAGAATGGGGAGAGTATATGGCGGCAAAAAGACAGGCAAATTTTGAATTGCTGCGTATTGTGGCAATGCTTATGATTATAGCCCTTCATTATCTTGTGAAAGGGAATATTGCCATGCCTTACACGGAGAGCCGCGAGGTTGTAAATTACGCGGCTTGGCTTGCAGAGGCTTTTTGTATTGCAGCAGTAAACTGTTATGTCTTATTAAGCGGGTATTTTCTGGTGGAATCTGAATGGAAACCGGGGCGTATTGTGTCCCTGCTTTGTCAGGTTCTTTTTTATTCCCTGCTTATTCCGGCAGCGATGCTCTGTGCCGGTATGATTTCCCCGGATGAACTGGATGTATATGACTGGATAGGTTTTATTCTGCCGATTGAAACGGAGCATTACTGGTTTGCAACGGCATATCTGTTTTTCTACTTGTTGGCACCCGTATTGGCGCAGGGTGTGAAAAAAATGGAAAAAAAGACTTTGCAGAAAATCATAATTATTCTGCTGCTTTTCTTTTCTGTCGGAAAATCCGTATTTCCATTTTCCCTTGTAACAGATGCTTATGGATATCACTATGGATGGTTTTTATGTCTGTTTTTAGTTGCGGCATATCTGCGGTTGTACGGAAACCGGTGGCTGGAGCAGAAAGGGCATGGAATAATATTGTATGTGTGCATGTGCATATGCATCTTTGTCGTTTCCGCCATAGCAGGAGTGCTTGCGGATAAGGTGGATACGTTTGCGTATTATGCTGATATGCCCTATACTTATAATCATTTGTTTTGTCTGGCAGCATCTGTCGGGCTTTTTATGGCATTTAAAAACATGCGCGTAAAAGAGGGCAGAATCACGGAACTTATCAGACGTCTTTCTCCTTATACATTTGGTGTATATCTTTTGCATGAACATATTCTTGTCCGGTATGAATGGCCGGGATGGATGCAGATAGATAAAATACGGGGAACATGGCTGTTTCTGCCGCATATGGCAGTGTGCATCTGTGCAGTCTATGCAGTAGGAACATTAATTGATTTTGTGAGAGCATATTTGTTTGAAAGGATTGGGAGAAAATGGAAAAAATAGGACAATTATACCGAAAATACCGCAATTACATAGAGGACGGGCTGTTTATCATTGTTCTTGTTTTTTATCCTTTGTCAAAAATCAATCAGGGACTGGACGTGTCAGATACTTCTTACAGCCTTGCTAATTTTCAGTATTTTCCGTCTGCAAAGGGAACCTGGATGGTGGCAACATATCTGGCTAATGCCGTAGGTTGGTTACTTATGCAGCTCCCAAAAGGGAATACGCTTATTGGGATGTATTTTTATACAGGACTGATAGTTTCGTTTACGGCGCTTCTTTTTTATTTTGTTCTGCGTAAAAGAATGCCTGCGTGGATTGTTTTTGCCGGAGAAATGCTTGCACTTAGTCTGTGCTGGGCGCCGACAACCGTGTTATATCATTACCTGACTTATTCATTTATGGGAGTAGGTATTTTGTTGTTTTACCGGGGGATTTGCACGGAACAGGGAAATGTGCGGACACGGTTTCTTTATTTATTTTGTGCGGGCATCGTTTTGGGAGCGAATATAACGGTGCGTATGCCCAATGTTGTGCAGGCTTCCTTTATTCTGGCGCTGTGGTATGCTGCATGGATGAAAAAAGAAAAATTTGTGCGGACTCTAAAGGATACCGGTATCTGCCTGCTTGGATATGTGATTGGTTTCGGCGTACCGTTTTTTTGTATTTGTAAAAAATACGGCACGAATGCTTATATTGAAATGGTGCAGGATTTGTTTGCCATGACGGATAATGCAACGAGTTATAAACCGGCCAGAATGGTAAGCACAATGTTTGATGATTATAAAGAAGGAATATACTGGCTTTCCTTTGCGGGAATCTGTATGGTTTTTTTGTATCTGGTGTATGTTATCAAAAAAAAGCTGCTTCCGCAAAAAGGAATGCGCATCTATCAGCTTCTGTGCATTCTGGTGTACTGTGTCCTGATTCGTTTTTACTGGGGACGGTGCATGTTCGATTTTGAATATTTTTATTATGGAAGTATTGCTCAGTGGGCGGATTTGTTTGTATTAATATCGATTCCGTGTGCCGTATTTTTGCTTATAAACAGGAAGTATAGGGTAGAGGATAAGATTTTGGCGCTTATCGTTTTAATTCAGATATTTGTTACCCCTTTAGGCAGCAATAACGCCCTTTATACGGCGTTTAACAATCTGTTTCTTGCTGCACCTTATACGTTGTGGGTATGTTACGGATGGTTTATCAGAACAAAGGGGAAAGAGATTCACTTCCCGTGGAAGTGTTTGCTTTCCATATTCGGGTTAATGGTGTTTGTGCAAAGTTTCGGATTTCATGCGCAGTTTGTTTTTTCGGACGGTGTTTGGGGAGAGAAAAGAGACACACGGATAACAGGAATACCGAAAGTGGAGGGAATTTATACATCAAGTTTTAATGCGGCAAACTTTTCGGAACTGGTGCAGTATGCGAAAGAGAATCAGCTTGCAGGCAGGGAGGTCATTTTATATGGGGAGATTCCGGGGATCAGCTATTTTTTGGATATGCCGTCTGCAATCTCTACCTGCTGGCCGGATTTGGATTCTTATAGGATGGAGCGGTTTGAGGCAGATATGGAACTGGTAGAGGAAAATATGGAGAAAACAAGACCGGTAGTTATTGTTGCTAATTATGTTGCTGCTTATAAAGGTGAAGAAGATGCCCTGCAATATGAAGATTTTGCTTGTTTTGGACCAAGTGTTTATGACGGGGATGAGAAAATGCAGGCTATAATACGGTTTCTGGACAATTATGATTACAAGGAAACATTTTGTAATCCGGGCTATTCCGTTTATGAATAGTGTGTCGTTGCAATACGGTAGTATTATGTGATAAAATGACATGGAAAATGAGTAATTTATAGAGAGAAAAGAGGATTCCATGATAAATTTCAATGTACCGCCCTTTACGGGGAAAGAGATGGATTATATCAAAGAGGCAGTCGATAATCAGAAAATATGCGGTGACGGCGGCTTTACGAAAAAATGTAACAAGTGGATTGAAGAGAAGACCGGAACGGCAGCCTGCCTGCTTACCACGTCCTGTACCCATGCGACAGAGTTAGCCGCTCTTTTGGCAGACGTAAAAGAGGGGGATGAAGTAATTCTGCCGTCCTATACATTTGTTTCTACGGCGGATGCTTTTGTCCTGCGGGGCGCTACGGCAGTGTTTGTGGATATCAGACCGGATACGATGAATATAGACGAAACGCTGATTGAGGATGCCATTACGGAGCGGACGAAAGTGATTGCACCGGTTCATTATGCGGGCGTAGGGTGCGAGATGGATACGATTATGGAAATCGCAGACAGACATCATCTGATGGTCGTAGAGGATGCGGCACAGGGAATTATGGCGTCCTACAAAGGAAAAGCGCTTGGCACATTCGGAGAGTTTGGGTGCTTCAGTTTTCATGAGACGAAGAATTTCAGTATGGGTGAAGGCGGAGCGATATTAATCCGTGACGAAAAGTACATTGAAGATGCGGAAATTCTCCGGGAAAAGGGAACGGACAGGAGTAAGTATTATCGGGGACAAGTGGATAAATACCGTTGGCAGAATTACGGTTCTTCCTATCTGCCGAGCGATATGAATGCCGCTTATTTGTATGCGCAGTTAGAGCTGGCGGAGGAAATTACACAGGCAAGAATGGACAGATGGAATCAATATAAAGAACTGCTTACGCCGCTTGCGGAAGACGGTCGGATTGAACTGCCTTATATTCCGGAGCATTGCAGCCACAATGCGCATATGTTTTATATTAAGACAAAAGATTTGGAAGAGAGAACCCGTCTGGATGCTTTCTTAAAAGAAAAAGAGATATTGCCGGCTTCTCATTATGTTCCGCTGCATTCTGCTCCGGCGGGGTTAAAATTCGGCAGATTCCACGGGGAGGACAAGTATACGACGAAAGAAAGCGAGAGACTTCTCCGCCTGCCGATGTTCTATAAACTGACGGCAGATGAAGTGGAATATATTACGGAACAGGTTAAGGCATTTTACCAGTCGGCATAGCGGCAAGGAAAGGTATGTAGTTCATGAAAAGTCACAGGGTATGGGAGAAATATGAGAACTGCATCATAGCGATTTTGACTATTACAGTCAATCTTGCTTTGCTGAGTATTTGTTTTGATTTTTATTATGATTTAAATGATGATGTCATGATGAAAAATATTATGGCGGGCGTTTATAGCGGTACGCCGGACGGTCATAATATGCAGACCTTATATATTCTGGGAGCATTTGTCAGCCTGTGTTACAAATTATACAGACCCTTTGCATGGTATGGGCTGTTTTTATTAATTTGTCAGATGGGAAGTTTGTATTTGATTGGCGTACGGCTGCTGAAGCTTTCTCAGGGCCGTCTTGCAAAGGCAGGGAGTATGCTGCTTGTAAGCGTGTTTACATGGGGAATCATACTGCCTCATATGGCAGCGCTGCAATATACGTTTACCTGTGCGATGCTTGCGGGAGCGGCAGTGTTTTTGTTTCTGACGACGCCGAAAGAACTTTCCGTGAAACAGTTTGTCATTTGTAATATTCCGTCGATGGTACTGGTTGTTTTAGCCTATCAGCTTCGGACGGAAATGCTTCTGCTTGTCTTTCCGTTTATCTGTCTGGCAGGGCTGTTTCGGTGGGCGGAAGAAGAGAAATTTTTTCAAAAAGAAAATTATTACAAATACGGCATTGTTCTTGGATGCATACTTGTCGGAATGATTTTCAGCCGGGTAATTGATTTTGCTGCATACGGAAGCAGTGAATGGCGGAAATTTCTTGTCTTTTTTGAAGAAAGAACGCAGGTATATGACTTTCATCCGGATATTATCACGAGCGGGGAGCATAAAGATTTTTTGGCTTCTATCGGATTAAGCGATGTGGAGCAGGAACTGCTAGCAAATTATAATTTCGGATTGTCAGAGAAAATTGACGAAGAGATGCTTGCCGGGATTGCAGCATATGCCTCGGCTGATACCGATTATTTTTCAGATATACCAGAGCTTTGTAAATTTTATATTTACCGTACATTGCATGAAACGGATGCGCCGTATAACAGGCTGGTTGTTTTGGGCTATCTGTGTCTTGCGTTTATCAGCGTTTATGCGATGTGTATTGACAGAACTGACAAAAAGACAATATCCGTTTTGTGGAAGCTGATTTTGCTTGGCTTTGTGCGGACATGCCTGTGGATGTTTATTTTGATAAGGGGGCGTGACCCGGAGCGTATTACGCATTCTTTATATCTTGTTGAGACGATGGTACTGGCAGGACTGCTTTGCCAAAATATCTCTTTCAAAAAAAACAGAGCAGCGGTCATTGCTGCATTGTGCGGACTGCTATGCGTATGCTATCTGCCGCATCAGTTGACGAGGGTGTTTGCGGAGCAGGAAAGAAGAGAAGAAGTGAACCGGGATAATGCGGCGATTATGCAGTATTGCAGCGACCATACGGACAATTTTTATTTCGAGGACGTTTATTCCACAGTGGGATTTTCTGAGAAAATTTTTAAGGATGTGGATAATTCCCTTGCTAATTATGACATTATGGGCGGATGGATGTGTAAAAGCCCTCTTTATCGGGAAAAATTAGGAAAATTCGGAATCGTGACAATGGAGGAAGCGCTGCTTTCTAACGATAATGTATATTTTATTATGGAGACGGGAACGCCGGATAGCAGTACGGACTGGCTGCAGGCATATTATCGGGAAAAAGGCATTACAGTCAGCATAGAGGCACTGGAGAGTATAGGAGACGGATATGAAGTCTATCGGATAGAAAGAGGAGAGTAAAATCATGCAGTTGCAGGCGGACGCCATCTATTTAAGACAGATGCAGATTTCCGATACGGATAACATTATAGCATGGCGGAATA
>CAMWMM010000239.1 GCA_947175285.1 uncultured Lachnospiraceae bacterium | reverse complement strand
CGCTTATATTTTTCTATTCTATAAACTGGAATTTATAGGTCTAATATATTAAAAACATTATATTCAAGAAAGGTGTTTTTTACCCATTCATCAGCTTCTAAAATACACGTTAATACCTCTCCGCCAATTTCTTGAGCCTTCATCATTATACTGTTCCATAACTCATTATCTATTTCAAATTCTTCATATGGATTATAATTAGGAATAACATCTGCAAAGAGTTTTTCAATTCCAAGTATGAAAAATATATCATCACTTAAAGAAATAGAGTCATTTTTCCAGAATGTATGTCCGTCAAATTTTCCTTTTTGAAATTCATGATATACTGTATTTTTTCGTTCAAAATCATACACAAAGTATTTCATTTAGTGATCCTCCAAATCCCGATTTGCATCTACCTCTTAAATTTACAAAGAACATTCAAATTCTTGTAAAAAGCTGCGAAATACCTGTTCTCTGTCTCTTGCAGTTTCAAAATATGGCAAGCCGTATTTTTGACATTGCTCTTTCATGCAAATGCTTTGCTCTACAATATACACTGCGCCCTCTCGAAGCTCTTCATCCGATTTGTAAAATGTATAATCTTTTTCCGTATCATATTTCTTTTGAATTTATATGTGTGTTACAATTGAGTACGACAAGTCTGAAATCCAATGCGGAATTATAGCTCCATAAAGGCTGTCAGATTTTACTCGGATAAATGATAGTACCAAGCTTGTCACAAAAAGGTCTATCATATAGGGAACATTGGATACCAATTCAAAAAACGACATATTATAAGCTATCATTCTGAAAGGGAAATGCATAAGTACAAAGAATACTCCTGACAACAGAATATCAATAAACACATTCCTAACCATTCCATACAGTCTGGTTAGAATATATCCTCTGAAGATAACCTCTTCGCATAAACCCACGGTAAAAAAATATATAATGTATATTAGTATCGTCTTGAACGAAACAAAAACCTGCCCCTCAAAAATGATATCAGACAGGCAGTTGCAGAAAAAAAGAATTATAGCAAGCACAATTCCCATTATCAGCGACAACTTTATATTTCCTTTTTTCAATCCAACAGTTTCGCCCCCCTGCTTTTTTATTACTAAAAACAAAAGGACAACACCTACAAAGCAGGAATTGATTATTACGCCGGATACGGTCTTTTCTACATCAGTCAGATACTTGTTGACTAATCCGGAAACAGCCAATGCACCGCAATACAGGATAAAAAGCCCCATTGCCATAGCAGTATCCTTTATGGAATAATACCTGACCGATTGAATATATGACTCCGGAACTTCAAATATTTTTCTTATTTTTTTCATATTAATCCTACATCCACTCCTGTAAATCTGAATGATATCAATCCAAATACCACCAAGAATTATATCACAAAATCATGTTTATGCTCCATCTGTTTTCCTGGCAGGAAAGTTTTTTAAATAACGCTCCATTGTGTTCTTTTCAGAGTACCTTTATTATGAATACAGGAACACAGATACAAACTCTGCGCCGGCAAATATTTATTTTCCATAAAATTATCGAATTAACCCGCCATAATATGGATTCGCCTCAAAGTAATCAAACCCTGTTATCTGCTCGTATTCGCTCAAAAACTCTTCTAATGTTACTTCCTCTTTTATTAGTTCCGTTTCATTCCCTCCGGTCGTCTTCGGACGGCTTATGTAACAATAACAGCCTGCGCCCCGGCTTCCGTAAGTATCCGGATAACATTCTTTAAAATGCTGTATTTCCCACTCATCGGAAGTTTCAGAAAAATAATCGAATGACAGTCCAAGAATTGTTTTCCCGCGCCATGCCTCATCAAATTGCTGCCACGCATACCATCCCGTAGTTTCCATTCCGTCATTACAACTTTCATACATCATATTTCCGGTGCTGCCTAAATATAGAAATTCCGTACTGTCATTCTGGTCGAAATATACCCGGTCAAGAGGCTTCATAACAGCGCCTACGTAAGAATAAACAGCAAATATTGGCAGTTCGAACCAATCCTTATATCCATGCAAATGAATCAGTTCCGGAAGATTATCGTCATTAAGATCCATTCGTATCCACAGGTTTGCTTCCCATCCTTCCATACTGTCCCAGTCTACTAAACTTTTCCAGTCGTTTAAATCGGAAAGTTCCAGCAAGTTTCCGCCGTCTATTTCCGTGAACGCCTTATCACATGCCTCAAAGATTTCCTTATCGTTTTCTTCGTCATAAATCCTTTTCACATGCGGTGCCGCTTTTCTTTCTCCTGTCGCAGTATTAATTTCCCAATCAATATGATAATAGTCTCCCTGATAATATCCTCCCGCTGTATTATATACGCCATATGCCTCTCCTTTCAAAATGGCGTTTCCCTCTTCGTACTCCAGAGCGGATACAAACACGCTGTCCATCCAAAAATTCCTCTCCGTATCACTTAGCGTAAGACTAAAAAGCTCCGCAAACAATTCCTCTAACGAAGAAAGCGATAAAATCTCGCTCCCCCTTACTTCCAGCCGCTCTCCTATCGAAACCACACAATACCTGGAAATACTGATAAAATCATCGTACTTATCTCTTTCCACAAGGTAAAGCACACCATTCTCATAGTCAATACAATATTCATTCGATGTAAATATCTGTATCTCATTACCTGCTGTCCGCATGTAAACAGCAGTGCCTGCATCGGGAAAATATTCGTTTCCATCTTCGAAATATTTCGTGTATATTTGAAAATCTTCACTTTCATATTCACAAACACAGTCTGCCAAGGGAATAAAAACATCCGTTTTCTCCTGACTGTCACGCAAAATAAATCCTTCTTCTTCCGGTTGCGCAGGCTGCGGTTCTTCTTTATCGACCAGTGCGGTCAATTCCTCTTCCGTATCCTCTAACGGCATAATGGGCTCTATTGATACAGCCGGTTCGGCAGGTTCCGCCACTGTTAGCTGTTCTTCTCTGCTCTGACATCCTGCCAGAAATATAGAAATTGCGGCAACAAGTACTGCTATATGTATTTCTTTCGTGCTTTTTTTCATATCATAGTCTCTCCGCTTAATACTTATTATTGCGTCTTATCAATCCAATCTTAGTACGGGTTATCACTGGCTCCATATCCGAAATTGATTACGGTTCCTTTTTCCATAACTTTCCATGCATCCAAATATTCTTTTTCCGAAATAGTCTTTACCTCACCGTCTTCTATATACTGGTAAGAAGCATCCCCGTTATCATCAAACCTTTCTTCATACCACGAGACCGTCCACTGCTTCTTTTTTTGATCAAATCTGTAAACCACAAGACTATGTAATGATGCTGTATAGATACACTTTTCTCCATAGCTGACCGGCCAGGCCGTACCCATGCTCTCTATACTCCCAAGCGGATACACTTCCCCTTCCAACGCATAATACACATCACAGTTAATTGCTGCATTATGTCCATTCCCGTCATCATAGGTCATATCCGTTGTAAAAAGAACATCATTTTTTCCCCAATATCCTGAAGGGAAAACTGTTCATCATCTCCCAGTTCCGCAATGATACCTCCATATAAATTTTCATTATCTTCTTTATTTTTCCCGACTTTAGCAAATAAAACAATACACACCGTTAATACCACTACAAGCGCCGCAAATCCAACTAAATATTGTTTTTTCATCTCTTTTTTCTCTCTCCTTCCAATTTCTTTTTTCCTGTTCTCCGTAAAATAACACAGGCATAAGACCGCCCCCACTATCCCTGCCAAAATTGCAGGAAAGATGAGGTGGGTGTAATTCACCGGTATCGGTGCATACTGCCCTGCCGCTATATACCTGTACAAAATATAGGTCAGACTCTCCGTAGTCGCCTCCAGCATTCTTTCAAACGCAGCTAAGATAATACTGATTGCCAAAAACAACAATCCGCTGCAAAGTAACAGGTTCATTCTCCTGTTATGGGCATTAATCCGCATCATGTCCTCCAATGTATTTTCCCATTTTGACAGGGTCTGTCTTGAAATATTCAGTTTTTCTGCCAGTTGTTCCTGTGTCATACCGGACAGTTTTCTTAATTGATAAATCTTTTTGCTTAATTCCATGTTGCATTCTCCTTTCGTGCTCCCATTTTATCCCGTTACCCGAAAAAATGTAAGCAACGCCGCTTTACATTTCCGCTCTGAATGCTTTCATCACTTTAAATTTTGTATATTTTTACTAAATTTTTCTCAAAAAGACTATAATATTTCTCATTTTTGCCGATATATAAAGTATAACAAAAAATGGATGCCACGCTCCACGAGACATCCTTATGTTAAAAAGTTTTCCAAGGAGGGACATGAGGCATACGGATATGAAGCGCTTTATAAAGTTCAAGCGGTTACGGTGATACCGCGTCCGAAGAAGCTCTCTTCCGAAGACGAAAGTCGCCAGTCCAAACGGGAGCAGTCCAGTGCAATGGCAAAGAAATTTTTTGCAGACGTACTCGACGAAGCATGTGAAAGGGAACAGCAGAAGGATATCCACGTTTACACAAACGGATATACCAAAAATGCAATGCCCTACTACAACTTTATCAATATGCGGGAATATTGTTAGTCCCGCCCAAAAAGCGCAAGCTGCAAAGCTTGCGCTTTTTATTAGATGTGGCAGCCATTGCTGACACTTCTATTGTGCATTCAATTCTTTTTTAAATGTTTCTACATATTCTTTTGCCGCAGCAATGCTGTAATTGCTTTCTTCCATTAATTTAATAAAATGGGAACCGACAATACATCCGTCAATAATATCTTTCATCGGCAGTACGTCAGCCGCGGTACGAATACCGAATCCCATCATAACGGGAATCTTTGAGACATTTTTTACTTCCTGCAAATAAGCGACAACATCTTTATGGAAGTCCGCTGCCTGTCCGGTCACACCCATCGAAGAAACACAGTAAACAAAACCTCTTGCCTCTTTTAACAGCATCGGTATTCTCTGTTTGGAAACCGGTGTTACAAGCTGAAGAAGGAGCGGCGCTTCCTGCGTCTTATGTAAAACCTGCTGTAACGGTTCCTGTTCTTCATACGGCAAATCCGGTACAATCAGTCCGTCTACGCCCGTCTGTGCGCACTTTGCTGCAAATTCCTCCAACCCATAATACAAAATGGTATTATAATACATCATAAATACAATCGGCAGTTCGCATCCGTCTTTCCGTACGGTTTCCACCATATCAAATACTTTTTTTAAGTTTGTCCCTTTCTGAATGGACTGATAGGATGCCGCCTGAATCACCGGACCGTCCGCTACCGGGTCTGAAAAAGGAATGCCCAGTTCCAGAATATCCAGTCCCGCTTCCTCCTGTGCCTTTATCAAAGCCGCGCAGCCGTCCATATCAGGAAGTCCCGCTGTTATATAGGTAACAAACGCTTTTTCGCCTTTTTGCTGTAACTGTTTAAATTTTTCTTCTATTCTGTTCATTCTGCCAACCATGCCCTTCCTTTAATTCAAATATCCATTTCCGCTAAAATAGGATTCTATCGTATGGACGTCTTTATCTCCACGCCCTGACAAACATAAAACAATGGCCTGGTCTTTTGTCATCGTTTTTGCCCTTTTAAACGCATAGGCAAGCGCATGTGCACTCTCGATTGCCGGAATAATGCCCTCCATCATACAAAGCTCTTTCAGCGCCTCCATTGCCTCATCATCGGTAATAGACACATACTGCGCCCTGCCGCTGTCTTTTAAGTAAGCGTGTTCCGGACCGACGCCGGGATAATCCAGTCCCGCGGAAATAGAATGAGCTAACTGCACATTACCGTCCTCGTCCTGTAACAGATAAGAGCGCATACCATGCAGTGTGCCGGGCTTGCCAAGCGCCATAGCGGAAGCATGTTTTCCTGTCTCTATGCCCATACCCGCAGCCTCAACGCCAATCAGCTCCACTTCCTTGTCGTCTATAAAATCCGCAAACATACCGATAGCATTAGAGCCGCCGCCCACACATGCCATGACTACCTCCGGAAGTCTGCCTTCTTTTTCCATAAACTGTTTTTTTGCTTCCGTACTGATACATCTTTGAAATTCTTTTACCATCTTCGGATACGGATGCGGTCCTACCGCAGAACCGATAATATAAAATGTATCCTCCGCCTCTTTCGCCCATGTACGGATTGCTTCATTCGTTGCATCTTTTAACGTATTGCTGCCGGATTCCACGCTGATGACTTTTGCACCGAGCATTTCCATACGCATCACGTTCAAATGCTGTCTTTCAATATCCTCGGAACCCATATAAACCTTACATTCCATTCCGAAAAGCGCCGCTCCGGTAGCTGTCGCCACGCCGTGCTGTCCGGCTCCCGTCTCTGCGATGACTTTCGTTTTTCCCATGCGCTTTGCCAAAAGTATCTGCCCGATAACATTATTGATTTTGTGCGCGCCGGTATGATTTAAGTCCTCACGCTTCAAGTATATCTTCGTACCGTATTTTTCAGAAAGGCGTTCGGCAAAATAAAGCGGCGTCTCTCTTCCTACATATTCTTTCAGGTAGTAATGATACTCCTCCCAGAACTTTTCGTCATGAATCGCTTCTTCAAACGCCTTCTCCAGTTCCGCCAATGTGTTCATCAATGTTTCGGCAACATATTGTCCGCCAAACTCTCCATAATATTTATCACTCATCTGTTCTTACCTTTCTTATGAACTCTTTTATTTTTTCCCTGTCTTTTATAACCGCACCGTCTGCTGCGGCAGTGTCTTTTTCCACACCGCTTGAAACATCCACAACATCGGGACGCACATGCTCTATTGCCTCTCTTACATTCCCGCCATGCAGACCGCCAGCCAAAAATATCAATTTTCCATCCGGCAGCGTTTTTTCTTTTGATACTGCATCCAGCGCATTCCAGTCAAAAGTGCGCCCGCTTCCGGGGCTTTGTGCATCAAATAAATATGCCGCTATTTTCGGACAGTCATCACATTTTTTACAAGTCTCTGTATCTCCTGCATGAAATGCCCTGATAACCGGTATCGAAACCGCATCCAGTGTTTCTTCGGAAAGTTCTCCGTGAATCTGTACCATATCGAATCCGGCATTCTCTATTTCCTTTATCTGCTCCGGTGTCGGGGAAACCGTAACCGCCACTATAACAGGCGGCGTAAAATGCTCATCCGCACGTTTTTTCTCCGCACATTCCTCATGGCAGACTTTAATTAACTTCCTTGCATTTTCTATACTATTGTTGCGCTTACTCTTTGGGAAAAAAAGAACGATACCGAAATAATCCGTCCTCTCTTCCACAACCCATCTGACCTCTTCCGGTCTTGTCAAGCCGCATATTTTTACTTGTGTTTTCTTAGCTCTCATGACAGCTCTTTCCATTTCTTTGCCAACAGTTCCGGCTCATCCGCTTCCATAAAAACGGTACCGATTAACAG
>CAMWMM010000238.1 GCA_947175285.1 uncultured Lachnospiraceae bacterium | reverse complement strand
ATGTTTTAGAACTGCTCATCAAAGCTTCCAGACACTATCAGCAGACAATTCTCATGATTACGCACAATGATAATCTTGCGGCTTCGGCAGACCGTATTTTCCGGGTAAGCGACGGTGTTTTGGCAGAACTTGGTAAAAAATCGGAAACATCGGGCAGCATGGCGGGGAAGGACGGTGTGAGACTATGAAAAGTTATCTCGACCTTGTTCCCATTTCCGCTAAAGTCCACAAAAAACAAAACCGCATGTCCATTCTCTGTATCTTTCTTGCGGTTTTTCTTGTGACGACAATTTTCGGCATGGCTGATATGTTTATACGAAGCCAGCTTCTTTCCGCCAAAATGCAATATGGCGACTGGCACATTTCCATTAAAGATATCAGTGATGAGGAAGCGCGTCTTATTTCCGCACGCCCTGAAATAAAAAACATTGCCTGTTATGGTGTTCTAAATTACAAACTGGATATGGGGTATACGCTTGCAGACAGAGATGTACTCATTTGCGGCAGTGACGAAAGTTATATGACAGACATAGAAGTC
The DNA here is from genome assembly GCA_947175285.1 of uncultured Lachnospiraceae bacterium. Next base: position 6,874 of record CAMWMM010000238.1, on the reverse strand, counting down.
AATGCGATTTCCGAAGGCAGCTTCCCACAGACGGACAAAGAAATCCTTGTCGGAGAAAATGCCAAGGCTTCACTGGGACTTGCTATCGGAGATTCCATATCCATCTATGCTCCTGACGGAAAAGAATATCAATATACTGTCTCCGGCTTTTCCAAAAATGTTTCTATGATTATGAAAAAAGACGTTTACTATGTTTTTCTGAATACGGCAGCATTCCGCTCTATCTTTCCGAATCCTGCGGGAAATGAGCCTATCGATTATAATAGTATGTTTTTGGTGCAGTTTTCTAATCACAGAAATATACAAAAAGCAATCACCGATATTAAAGCACAATTTCATCTATCAGATGAACAGGTATCTGAAAACACTATGATTCTTGGTCTGCTTGGGCAAAGCCGCACTTTATTTATGTCACAGATATATGCTACAGCCGCCGTTTTGTCCGTACTGGTTCTTATCGCAGGTATATTAATGATAGCAAGCAGTTTAAACAGCAACATTGCCGGACGGACAGAGTTTTTCGGCATGCTGCGCTGTATTGGAACAACCCCGCGGCAGATTATGCGGCTCGTTCGCAAAGAGGCTCTGGCTTTATGCCGAACTGCCATTCCTGTCAGTATCACATGCGGCATACTTGTCATATGGCTTCTATGCGCCATGCTGCGTATCTTAAGCCCACAGTATTTTAAGGGAATGCCCGTTTTCGGCATCAGCTTTCCAAGCATTGCCGCAGGAATCATTATCGGTATCCTGACAGTGTTCCTTGCGGCGCGTTCTCCGGCTAAAAAAGCTGCAAGAGTTTCTCCTCTTTCTGCTGTTACCGGCCACGCAATTGACACAGTGCCTGTACGGAAAGCTGCCAATACCGCTCTTATGAAAATTGATACTGCACTTGGCATGCATCATGCAAAGGAAAACCGTAAAAACTTCTTTTTAATGACCGGCTCTTTTGCACTCAGCATTATCCTCTTTCTTTCGTTTACCGTAACGATTGATTTTATGAACTATGCCATTACACCGATGTACCCTTGGACGCCTGACCTGTCTATTGTCAGCCCGGACAATACATGCATGGTAGAAATTGAACTGCTCCATACATTACAGGAAAATCCCGCTGTCAAACACGCATACGGCCGCATGTTTTCCTACAATATTCCGCTTTCCGTAAGCGGCAGGGAAATTGATAATACAAGCTGTGATTTGATTTCCTATGATGAAATACAGTTTGACTGGGCAAAAGACTATCTGGTAGCAGGTTCAATACAGGATGTTATTCAGAAACCAAGTACAGGCATTATCGTCTATACTCCGTCATATGGACAGGCAACATCCATGCAGGTTGGCGATACTGTTACTCTATATCTTGATGGAGAGAACAAAGAAATAGAAATTGCCGCTATCATATCAAAATGTCCGTTTAACACTTCTGAGAATTCTGAAATCATCATCTGCTCAGAAGAGACTTTTCGATTTTTGACTGACGAAGTCAACTTTACTGTTATTGACATGCAGATGACAAAAAAAGCTGCCGACAGTGATGTGGCTGCAATCCGTGACAGTATCGGGACAGCATATGCTTTTTCGGACAGGCGTATGAATAATAACGAAGTCAAAGGAACCTACTATGCTTTCAGTTTATTCCTCTACGGATTTTTATTTCTGATTGCTCTGATTACCATATGCAATATTATAAACTGCGTTGCAATGAACGTCTCGGCACGCATGAAACAATACGGCGCTCTGCGCGCCATCGGCTTAAGCCACAGACAACTTAAGAAAATGATTATTGCGCAGACTTGTACCTATGCAGTGACAGGCAGTGTTACCGGAGGCATTCTCGGTTTACTGCTCAATCATTTTCTGTTTGAGCAATTGGTGACATTCCGCTGGGGTGCACTCTGGGAAATTCCTTATACGGAGTTTGCCATCATCCTTGGCATTGTTATTTTTTCCATTATCCTTGCAGTGAGAACCCCTCTGCAGAAAATCCGCACAATGTCCATTGTAGACACGATTCATTCATAAACATAAGGATGCCACGCTCCGTGGGACATCCTAATGTTAACCGGATGCGGTCGGGAACGGTATTTTCACCAAATGTCCTGACCGCCATCCTGTTCTGTTTACTAAAATATTTCCAATACAGGTAGAACTCTTTATGATATTATGATATTATCTTGTCATATTCAATAATAAAATCAATTGACAACCGGAAAGGAGTTTACTTTATATGTGGATAATATTTGGCGTATTAAGCGTTATTTTTACTTTCATTAATTTTGTTTTCGCTCTGAATAAAAAAGAAACCGTTCTCTGGACAACCCTATGCGCCATTTCCTTTATGGCGTTAACTATATCAGCAGAATATTCACTGGTAAATAGTTGGGTTGTTCGTGAGGACTGGGTTGCACTCATGGATGTTGTTCCATCCACAAATGCGTCTATGACTGGATATGCTCTGTTCATAATAATCCTGAATATGATTGCAATCCTGCTTTACCGCTCGAAAAAGAATGTTTAGAAATCAGGATGCTGCTGTCTTATTTCCAAACAATTCATAATAGAAAATGTACTGCTGTATCACGCCCTGATATCCCTCATACAGATTGTTCGGGAAACCCTGCGGATAGTGTCCGTCCAGTGCCTGTTTGATATGCGTATCTATAGGAAATGCCTGTAGATGATGCAGTGCAAAAAGACAGATACAGTCTGCCACTTTTTCTCCCACACCGTATAACATGAGCAGTATTGCTCTTGCTTCAAAGTACGTCATTTTGCGCAGCATATCCAGATTCACTTCTCCCGAAACAATGCTTCCTGCGCTTCGAACTACATATTTACTGCGATAACCTAAACCGCATTCCATCAGGGCGTCCTCCGCCAGTCCTGCCAGAATCTCCGGCTGAGGAAATGTATAATAGATTTCTCCTTTGGCATTTACTTTTTCATCTCCGTACCGTTTGCACAGAGCTTGTATGCACTTACGAATCCGCGCAATATTATTCTGCTGGGAAATTAGAAAAGAAACTACCATCTCCCATAAGTCCTGACGAAGAATCCGTATGCCCGAACCAAAAGCTACGGCATCTTTCAAATAGAAATCTGCCGCAGCAACCTTTGCCATATACGTTTCATAATCACCGTCTAAATCAAAATAGTCTTTCCAGAAATTCTCATATTCCGACTCATCACAATGGAAAGTACAAATGTTTCCCTGCTGTTCTACTTCCAGATACCGCTCACCTGCAATAACACTGTATGTATTATCCTTTTCTTTCGTCATACGAAAGCACTGCCCGGACTGGCAGATTTGCGATAAGTCGAAATTCTCTTTTGTTATTTGTATCATGCTAAGTCTCTTTCTTTCACTTATAAATATGGCTGTATTTGAAATTCTGTCTGTTCTCCCTTTTTTATACTTACAAGTTCAAACAAATTCTCTTTTGTTGCATAAAAGTTTTTAGGATTTCGTCCAATAATAAGATACTGATTATCGGCATCCAAAGAAATATACTTTCTTGTCTCATCATCCAACAAAATATCGGCATTGTCTATTACAATCAACTTTTTTTTGGCTTGTCCTATGGTTTCCTTAATATTTTTCTGATAATCCAAATAATTCAGGCATAAAATGTCCGAATTGATAGCCATACACTCTTTTATAAACGAAAATGCTGCTGATTTTCCCGTAGCAGAATCCCCTGTCAAAATTGTTATATTATTCGTAAATGTAAAATTTACAATATATAAAGTATGGACTGTAAAAAAGTGGTCCATCACAACAGGTCTACTCTTCACTGTTCCACCACTCCTTCAAATCTTCATAATTATCTATTATAGTCTTTCCTGAAGATGAAACTGCCTCAACCGCATCTATAGTAAATGGTATTGCCGCATAATCACTATAAACTGAACCTTGCTCTAAATGATACAACATATCCAGAGCATTGTCGCCACATTCCTTCAGGCAAAAAATTTTCTTTGGAAAATACATGACATTCAAAACCGTTTTACATCCTGTTGACAACTTGTCGATATCCAATATCACACCATTGAATCCCGACTCAATTTTATATTGGCTGACTAACTTAGCTCCATCAATCTGTAAAATAATTTTCTCTGCCTGCTTGTCTAACTTCGCTGCTGTTACTTTGTTGAAAAAAATATCATTCAATTCTACATACTCCACATCTTGAGGCATATCCCTTTTACTTTTGTATATCATCAGCATGATAACACCTCCAGTCCGATATCAGGCAGTTTTATTCTCAATGAAGTGCCGATATAAAGGCTTTTCATTTTATCTGCAACAGACAATTTGTTATCATCTAACCCACACAAGTCATCACTTTGCCTGTCCGTCCAATTACAGCATGACTCTAACCAGCAATCTCCAATGGTTCCTTTAGAAACCTCAAAACCTGTATTTCTGGTTAAATCGAATAATAGTTTAGCCGATAATTGCTCTATATTATGCTCATTTAAATTACTATCATATGCCATCACTTCTCGCAATGCCTTATAGTCCTGCTTCCCTGCCGCTAACATTTCAACAAGTTTATTTCGTGCATTGATAGTATCTGCACGTTTTGTTAAAAAAACATCATCCTTTGCATAAATCCAATCAATTAATTTATCAAACTCCAATAGAAGATACTCAAAGCATATGATATCTAACAGTAAAATATTACTTTTTTCATCAACACAACTTTTTAATATTTTCAGTTCTTTATATACTTGCACATTATCGAAGGAATTATCATAAACAATAATATATCTATTTTCCACATCAGATAATGCTCTTACCGCTTTGACGAGTTCGCTGTTATTTTTCTTACTCTCCACAATGATATCAGGACACATTTGCTGCATGAATGCTTTCCAAAATAAATAACCGGCTTTACCCTTACGGTCTTCTATCCACAAATATGTCATAATTGACATATAATCCTCCTTACATATAGGCATCAACAGGAGACAACAATCTTACATACTAAATATCTTAATATTCGTCTCTTCTGTCTCTCCTGTAGACCTGATGACTCTCCGTAATCCCTCCAGGGATTTCTGGAAGCGTCCAAATACGTCATAAACAAGATTGAACTGTTCAAGAGCCTCCGCCCGGTCGCCTTTATCTTTTGCATTCCAGGAAGCGCAGCCGTATTTATGGAGTTCTTCATGCAGACTGACAGCCTGTTTGAATTCGGCAGAGCCGGTGATACGGGAATCTGTCTGTCCTGCTGCCCACTTACCGAACTTACAGCCGGCAGGATTGTTAAGCTGTGTAATTTTTAATGTTTCAAAATCAGCCAGATTATTATAAATACGCCATGTAAATATCAGATGGTCTATCTCAAATACGGTAAGCCAATCCAACGGCGTAATATTGGAATTATGCCTTGCCATGTCGCTTCTGGCACGGTCAATATCACGGGAAATATGGTATAAATGTTCTCCCGTACCAACACATTCCTTAGACAATATTTCATAGCTGTCCGCTATTCCATCTATCGACGATACAAAATTCTTCGTCAATGAAGACTGGGTATTGATTTCCCCGTAAATCTGGTCAATTTCATGGCTTATGGAATCCAATCTTTCCACCATACCGCTGATATTCTCAATAGACTGGTGAACGCTCGCATTTCCCTCTTCCAATCTTTTAGTCGTTACATCAATTGATTCGGAAAGGGTGGTAATTCCCTCCATCAAATCTCCGACATACTGCACTACATTTTCTGCGGAAGCAGTGGTACTGGCAGAAAGTTCTCTGACTTGTGTCGCCACAACTGCAAAGCTTTTTCCCGCCTCTCCCGCGCGTGCCGCCTCAATGGAAGCATTCAAAGCAAGAAGCCCGCTCTTGCTTGCAATCTTTTTAATCATATCGATTATATTATTGATACCGATTGCCTTTTCTTTAAAGTCAGCTACCTGCTCATTAATCGCAAGTATCTGCTTTGCAGATTCATCCACAATCTTCACACTCGCTTCCATATCCTGTAAGCTGTGCTGTGATTTCTCTATGACGCTGTGGGAATTCGTCTGAATATTGTGTACCGCACTCTGAATGTTCTGTATGGAATCTTCCAATTCCTGACTGGAATCCCGCATACCGCCGATGGATTCCGTCTGGGAATTCACCTGTTCAATCATTTCCTTTACACATGAGCTGTCCCCGATTTTTCTCATGGAATCATTCAGCCTCATAACAAAATTGTTATTGGATTTCAAAAACGCATCTAATACGGCGTTGTATTTTTGCGCAAGCGCCGTATCATGGAATGCAGATATATCAATCTGTGAAAAATCTCCTGAAACCGCTTTCTCCATACAGGAAAGTAAAAGTTCTTTATCCTCATCATAAAAATTATTCTGCTTTTTCTTTTGCACCGGGGAAACCTCCTATCCACACATTCAAAATCACTGTTTTATGTAAGCTGTTACTATTACTATTTATAATAACACACTTTCCGATAAACTGATACTTTTATTTCACAAAATTTCCGGAAGAATTTGTCAATTAAACTCATTTTCATACTTTTTAAAAAAGTCATAATACGCGCGTACATTCCCAAGATCGGTCCAACGCTTTACATCGACCGTCTCTTCGTCCAAATCATATATTTTTGCTCCTCTCAGCGATAACAGGAACGGGGAATGCGTTGCAATCAAAAACTGACAGCCGAAAAATCTTGCCGAATCCTCCAGAAACTTTACCAGTTCCTGCTGCTTGTCCGGTGAAAGGCTGTTCTCCGGTTCATCCAGCAAATAAAGCCCGTTTTCCTTGATTTTATCCGTAAAATACAAAAAAGCACTCTCCCCGTTGTAATGCTCCCTGACGTTGTCCACCAGATTTTTTCGTATGTACTTTGAC
>CAMWMM010000237.1 GCA_947175285.1 uncultured Lachnospiraceae bacterium | reverse complement strand
AGGTAGCGGAAAAAGTCAAATCCGATACGAATACAATATCCCCTTCCTTAATATCCAACAGTTTTAATGCAAGGTGAATTGCCGCTGTTCCGGAACACAATCCCGTAGCATGTCCTGCTTTCGTATATGCTGTCATCTCTTCTTCAAACGCTGTTACATTCGGTCCAAGCGGCGCTATCCAATTTGTATCAAACGCTTCTTTGACAAATGCTTTCTCCTCGTCATGCGTAGTTGGAGATGATAAATAAATTCTTTTTTTCTCCATTGGAATCCTCCTTTATCCGTTTTCATAATGATAAGTCGGTACAATTTTCTGAATCAGGGGTCTGATATCCGAACTTTCAATGACACATTCGTCCTTCAATTCTTTTAGCTGCATAAAAAACTCATGCTCGTCCAGCTCTATCGGTCTACCGATATGAATCATCTTATTTGCCGTATCCCGCATTCCTTCTTCATCCATTAACAATTCTTCATATAGCTTTTCACCCGGACGAAGTCCTGTAAATTCTATTTTAATATCCTCGCCTACCCGGTAGCCGGACAGACGAATCAGATTTTGTGCCAAATCCAAAATTCTGACAGGCTCTCCCATATCCAAAACGAAAATCTCTCCGCCTTTTGCATATGCGCCTGCCTGCAATACCAACGATACCGCCTCCGGAATCGTCATGAAATACCGGATGATTTCCGGATGCGTAACCGTTACCGGACCGCCCTCCGCAATCTGCTTCTTAAAAAGAGGAATGACGCTGCCGTTACTGCCAAGCACATTTCCAAACCGCACCGCTACAAATTCCGTGTTGTAATGTTTATTAAATGTCTGAATAATCATTTCACAGATACGCTTGCTTGCCCCCATAATATTGGTCGGGTTGACCGCCTTATCTGTCGATATCATAACAAACCTTTGTACACCGCTCATCGCCGCTGCCTGCGCCGTTTTAAAAGTACCGAATACATTATTCTTAACCGCTTCTGTCGGACTGTCCTCCATTAACGGTACATGCTTATGCGCTGCCGCATGATAAACAATATCCGGGCGATATTGTGAGAAAATCCAGTTCATGCGGTTGGTATTGCGCACGGAGGCAATTAATACCACCAAATCCAAATCCGGATGTTTCACTTTTAATTCCTGCTGCACATCATACGCGCTGTTTTCATAAATATCGATAATAATTAATTGTTTTGGCTTATGGTCCGCAATCTGCCTGCAAAGTTCACTGCCAATGGAACCGCCGCCGCCTGTAACAAGCACTTTTTTACCCTGCACATATCCAAGAATGGAATCCATATCGACGCTGATAGGGTCTCTTCCGAGTAAATCCTCTACTTCGATATCACGAAGTTTACTGATGCTGACTTCTCCGTTTACTAACTGATACATTCCCGGCAAAGACCGCAATTTACAGTTTGCGTCTTTACAGATTTCCAGAATGTTTTTAATTTCCGTTCTGGAAGCGGAGGGCATTGCCACAATAATTTCATCAATGCCGTAAACATCGGCACATTCAATAATTTTATCACGTCCGCCCACAACTTTGATGCCCTGAATGTATCTTCCCCATTTTCCTTTATCATCATCAATAATGCACTTAATAATCATGGTGGAAAAATTGCTGTTCACAATTTCTTTAATAATGGCATTTGCAGCCTCTCCGGCACCGATTACCATGACGGAAATTTTGTTCTTCTTGTTTTGCTGCTTATGCTTGAGCCCCCTAAAGAAACGATAAGAGAAACGACTTGCAAACATACAGCTAATCAATAAAAACATATATAGAAAATGATAACTCTTCGGCACCGCCTGTCCCGCCACTTTAAAAAACTGCATGCCGATACCGTTTGTAACCGTCGCAATCACACAGGAAACCACAATATTCTGCAATTCCGTCTCACCTGCAAATGCCCACAAACTGCTATATAAATGAAAGAAATAGAAAATGACCATCGTCAACAAAATATTGATTGGCATAAAACGCTCAATCGGCTGTCTGAAATGAGACGGTATCATTTCCACAGCAAACTCATAACGAATTAAAATCGCCAGATAACTTGCCAAAATAATGCTGATGACATCATAAATGATAAGCGCTGTTCTTCTATAAAACAATTTTACATTAAACGGTTTTCGTTTCTTTTCCATATCTGTAATTCTCTTTTCTTAATCTGCATGTTTTACGGCAAATCCCATATCGCTCAAAAGCGGCGACAATGATGCCAGTAAACAGAAGGCAATCGGATAACATGGATGGAAAATCCATTCCGTCAAACCTGCCACTGCAAATAAAAGCAACAGTGCAAGAGGCAGTGTGGAACACGCCCTGTCCTCTTTTCTTCTTTTGTGATAAAGCGATGCCTGTATGAGCGTACAAAATCCAAACAGAATAAATACAATACCTACCGGAATGCCATGATCATGTATTACCTGTAAATAAATATTATGAGCATGACCGTTTACCACCGTCCCATCCGGAAGCGTAATGCCCATTTCATCATGTCCTGTCATATTCCGGTTTTCCCAATATGATGCAAAGATTTCCAGACGTCCGTTTGTGTATGCTTCCGCATCGCTCTCTTCCTGTTCTTCCGCTTCTTCTGCGGAGATTTCTCCTCCGGACAAATCCGCCGATGCCACTAACATCTTATCTGCCTGTCTATCATCTTTTGCAATTGTGTATTGAAAGATACATTTTTCTTCCGGAATACCAAGTATTTTTTGTTCAAATACATGAATAAAACGCCGAATGGTTATATAATATTCGGAATCCAAATCTCTCCCATGTATAATTTCATCCGGCAGTTCCTCGATTTCCATGGTCTCCGGCTGTGCCACAACCGCAGGAATCATACGCTGCGCCGCAAAAACCGCCGGAAAACATACCACCGCTGCCGCTGCAAGCAGCGCTGCCATTGTAAGTAACGATTTTACCTTATTCTTCATTCCCAAACATACTACCGGCACAATAATCAGTGTTGCCACAGACACCGCCAGATATCCGGTTCTCGACAGTGTAAAAATAAGATAAACAGCGGCAATACCAAATACCGTCAACTCTTTCCAGACAGCGGAAAGACTCTGCCGCCTGCGGTATACATCCAAAAGCTTCACCAAAGCCGCACACACCACTAACGATAAATATACGGCGGATATGGTAACTGTATGGAAAATGAAAGGATACCGGTAATACCGGTAAAACATATATGGTCTGTGCAAAATGCAATATCCTGTCATTACCAGAAAATGGAGCAGGATTCCGTTGCATATATTTTGCAAAATCCTCTCTTTTTTCTCCCAAACCGCCATACGAAGATAATACAATGTAAAAGCGCATACCAGATAGATTGGCCATCCTCTTGTATTCCTAAAAATAATAATCAATGCAAAAAACAAGGCTAAAACCGCCGTATACCAAATGCCGGCACTTCTTTGTAAAATACTGCGAAATTGCCCCCGCATCAACGCCAAAATCAAATTAAGAATCACAATGCCCGCAATCACACCGGCCCATACTGTCAGTTTCAGAACCCGCAGTTCTTCCTCCGTTCCCATTGATCCCACCTGGCTTTGGTAATAAAAATAGGAAGCTGCTGCCGCCGGTACGAGATAAATCAAATTAGCAATATGGAAAATTTCCTTCCGCTTATATGTCATAATAACGGCAAGCCCGAAATAAATGAGCATTTCACGATAGGCAATCATATGATGCAGCTCGTATAAACCGTTCAAATAATGAACACCCGCCTGAATTGCAAGGGCAATAAAAACCGACTGTAAATAGTCTGTCCATCTGTCGCGCAAAACGGACAGCCCCATATCATGGCTTTTATGTTCTCTTGTATGATTGATGCCATACAGTAAAATCCCCGCGGTAATAAGAACACCAACTGCAAGGAAAACATTATTCTCAGCAAACTCCGAAAAAAGCCTGCACGGCCATATTGCAATAAGGCATATAAGCGCGGCAGCAACAACTGCCGGTGTCGCTATCCGCTTCCAAAGCGCTTCCACGGTCAAAAGCCGGTTACGGTTCGCATGGCTTTTATAGTATCTTCCGGTACAGACACTAATCAAAATCCCGCACAGCACAAGGAGGACATCACATATCAATGTTTTGCCCTTTCTAAGCGGAACTTTATATTCATATTCCGTAATAATATTATGCTCCGTATCTTCTACATTTCCGTAATATAACGTTCCGTTGTAAATAGTCCCCGAGGTTTCCGTATCTTCATATGCCACATAAAAATCCGTGGAAATGCCTTGTATCTGATAGTAATATGCCTCTCCGACTTTCATCTCCTGATTCACCTGTACGGCGCAAAACCCCGGCATTTCCTCCATATCATCGGTAGAAATAACCTGATTCATCAAAACATTTCTTGATGCATCACGCATTATAAAATTAAATTGCTCTCCGGCGGATTCATTCAGCAGATATATCCTGATATTCTGCAAATAATCATATTGGGCGACAAACATCTGCTCTACGGCATAATCGCCTGTAATTGCCTCTGACTGCATGGACATCTGCTGATTACTTCCGGAAACTATCTTTTCCGTTATCAGGCGAAGCGGCCATAACATAATAACAATACAGCATATAATAATCCAAGTTACCCCGCAGACTGCCTGATATCTATTGATAATTTTGTTCATGTTTCTTTAACGCTTTCCATCTTTTATAGATTTTTTAAACATCACTCTTTAGTTTACCATAATTACTCTTATTTTACAACTTGACCAAATTTTTCCTCTTCAAGCATAACCGCGGCAAAAAGCGGCAGTCCAAACCAGAATATCAGAACATATCTCGGCAGATATGTCGGACCAAGCAAAACGGTCAGCCAAATGAGCAGCACTAATAAATAAGGGAGTAAAATGTGATATTTTCTCCGATAAAACATATAGCTGAACACATAAGCAAAACACCAGAACATACCGCCCGGTGAATATATCATGGAAAGAATCGGTATTTTCTCCTGCTCTATTTCCAGTGACAATTTCCGGTATGCCTCATCAAGCCATGGAATTTTACTGTCCCTGACGCCCGGTTCTTCCACTTCATATCCGAAATAGGAACTATCCTGATATGTAAAGGTAAATACCGTATTGCCAGCGTAAACGTCGATTATTGTATCGGGATACCAAAACCCATAGGAATTAACCAGCCACGCATTCACATAGGAAAGCGGTTTTTTCAGTCCGATTTTTAACCATAAACCTATATATTTCGATTTGTCGGCAGCATATGCTTCATTTTGAAAACGATACTTGACCGGATCTGAGAGTTTCGGATTATAAAGTGACAGCGCATCCTCCGGCAGTATCTCATGCAAGGCAGCAATCTCCTCCGGTGAAAAGGCGTCCTTGTTAAATTTATAAGTTCTCGCAAGCTGTTGTATCGGCACGGTCAGTATTTCCTGATTTTCCTTATTCTCTGCCCGCAATGTAAAAGCCAGCATTTCGTTTATCAAAAAATAGGCTGCCAAAACAATACACAAAAGCGCTCCCATTTTCTTTCTGTTTTTTTTATGATATATGAGGAGTACCGGAACCATTAACACAAAAGCATAAATGCCGTTTTTGCGAAACAATAACATCGTAAGTGCCGCCAATACAAAAAATACCATGCTTTTTTTAGAAGCAAAGAAATCATCCGGCGAAATTCCCATTTCCAATACACTTACTAAAAGCATAAGAAGTGCAAGTGTAAAAATCGTATCCTTGGCGGAACATAACGTAAACATAACGATAACCGGGAAAAAAGCAAAATATATCATTGCAAAAAAACGTATCGCTTTAGATACCTTTTTCTTCCGGAAATAAGCAAGCAGATAAGTAAAGCAGCCCGCCGCTAAAAACATCTGTACAATCATATAACATGCAATGCCAAGATTATAAGAATCCGTTATCTTATGAACCGCACAGATGATGCCTCCCAAAAGCAGCACATGTACAAGCGGATGATGCGTTGTAAAAGTTCTGGATGCCACCTGCAGCCATTCCTCCTGCGCATCATAAACAAAAAAGCCCGGATAAACGGCAAGCAGCACAGGACTCCAGCAGAAAAGCAAAAAAAGAAACGTACAGACATCCGCATGCTTCGCTACCGCTGCCGGCGGCTCCGGTATTTTAATATAAGCCGCCAGCCGCTCTTTCCGTTCTTCCATATTGCCTAGAAAATTCCATGACTTCCGAATCAGAATGGCAAAAAAACAAGTCAGAACAGGCAGGGAAATCCAGAGTTTCCAATCCTTGAAATCAACATTCCCCTCCGCTTCCAGTCTGACGCCGAAAACCATTGCCGTTGCAAACAAGAAGGATAAAACGCCTGCGATTTTCCATCCTCTTCTGTCATGTAAATCAATCGTATGCAAAGATAAATCCACCGCATAAAGAGACAAAAGCCATACGAGTACGGAAAAAATACTGTTCGTAAATCCCAGCGTATTCTCCTTTAAATTCAAAATCTGGGGAATACATAACGTTCCTGCCGTAGCAATGACAAATGCTATGAAATTTAATGTAAGCCTAATCCTGAATTCATTCTCTTTCATTAATACACTCTCTAATCACGTATTGCGGAGAATTATTTAAAGAAATATAAATCCGCCCGATGTATTCTCCGATAATGCCGAGCATCAGCATCAATGCGCCGCCTATAAACATAATTGCCGACATCAGGGAACTAAATCCGATTACCACATTCGGATTCACAAGCTTTTTAATAATCGTATAAATACCATAAAGAAATCCTGCCGCAGAGGCAAACGCTCCCGCCGCCGTAGCCATCCGCAGCGGCTTGATGCTAAATGCCGTAAAACCGTTAAACCAGAGCGCAAACAGTTTCCCTATCGTATAACCGGAAGTGCCGGAAAAACGCTCTCTATGATTGACATCCACATTGGTAATCTTATTTGTTGTACGAAGAACCAGTCCTATCACATACGGGTAGGGATTCGTATATTGTATCATCTCATCTGCAACAAAGCGCTTTACCGCAAAATAGCTGGAAAGATACAAATCCTTCGGTTTACCAAGCATAATCCTCGTCATCCACTCATTCACTTTACTGCCAAAATTGCGGAATACGGAATGCTTTTTATGCTCATACCGTGCATAGACAGCATCATACCCCTCCTCTATTTTCGCAAGCAGTTTTCCCACTTCATCAGCCGGCGTTTGTCCGTCATCATCCAGACAGACTATCACATCGCCGTGCACATAGTGAAATCCCGCCATCAGGGCGGAATGCTGTCCGAAATTTCTCGCAAGATTGACACCGCAGACATCTTTCCTCGCGGCACAGATTTTACGGATAACCTCAAATGTCTCATCCGGAGAGTTATCATTTACCAGAATGATTTCATAACGGTAATTTTCTAATTTCCCCATAGTCGCGCTGATTTCTTCCACTACTTTTTCAATTGTCGCAGCGG
>CAMWMM010000236.1 GCA_947175285.1 uncultured Lachnospiraceae bacterium | reverse complement strand
ATTGTAGCACAGCCCATACCACCGCCGATACACAGTGTAGCAAGACCTTTCTTAGCGCCCTTTGCTTCCATCTCATGAAGCAGTGTTACAAGGATACGGCATCCGGAAGCTCCTACGGGATGTCCGAGTGCAATTGCACCGCCGTTCGGGTTAAGCTGCTTATCTACATCGATACCAAGTTCTTTTCCTACTGCTACGGACTGAGCGGCAAATGCCTCGTTTGCCTCGATGATATCGAAGTCCTCAATCTTGTAGCCTGCTTTTGCCATAACTTTCTTAGTAGCCGGAACAGGACCGATACCCATAACCTCAGGTCTGCATCCTGCCAAAGCGCCTGCTACGAAAGTTGCCATCGGCTTAACACCTAATTCTTTTGCTTTCTCTTCGCTCATAACTACGATTGCTGCTGCACCGTCGTTGATACCGGAAGCGTTACCTGCTGTAACAAATCCGTCAGGATTAATCGGACGAAGTTTCTGAAGTCCTTCGATTGTGGAGCCCGGTCTCGGTCCCTCATCAACCTTGAACTCAACCATCTCTTTTTTCTTCTTCACCATAACAGGTACGATTTCTTTATCAAAAGCGCCGCTCTTCTGCGCTGCCTCAGCCTTTGCCTGGCTCTTTAATGCGAACTCATCGAGTTCTTCACGGGTAAGTCCCCACTCTCTGCAGATGTTGTCCGCAGTCATAATCATATGATAATTATTGAAAGCATCCCACAATGCATCGTTTACCATGGTATCTACCAAAGTACCGTTATTCATTCTATAACCGTAACGTCCCTGCATCATAGCGTAAGGAGCCATAGACATGTTCTCCATACCGCCTGCAACAACGATGTCAGCGTCACCAGCCTGAATCATCTGTGCAGCCATATTGACACAGTTAAGACCGGAACCGCACACTACGTTGATTGTAACTGCCGGAACTTCATTAGGAAGTCCTGCCTTGATGGATGCCTGACGAGCCACGTTCTGACCCTGTCCTGCCTGAATAACGCATCCCATGTAAACATGATCAACCTTTTCAGGCGCTACTCCTGCTCTGTTCAACGCCTCTTTAATTACAATCGCTCCAAGTTCTGCTGCCGGAGTTGTGCTTAAACCTCCGCCCATTGTGCCGATTGCTGTACGACATGCGCCAGCCAAAACTACTTTTTTTGCCATATCCGTTTCCTCCATTTTGCTATAAAATTCCTTTTTTTCAGGGTCCGCAATGATTGTTATTTTTTTATCATTGTCCGCTTCATTTATTGTATCATAGGGGTTTAGTTTTTGCAATGATTTTCCATCCGCTTAATAAATTCCCCCGATACCTAAATCTCCATCCAGTGTATTCATATTATAAAGCAAAAGCACATCCGTAATCCGGCTGTTTTCATTGATGAAAGCACTGGGTCCCCCTTTATAGTATCTTGTATCAAATACATAGATTTTCCTGTAATGGTTGATTAGAAAAGGCACCATGCAGTTAGCATAGCTGTCCTTAATAAGCACCAATTCATCCTCTGAAGATGCCGCTTCATTCGTAATCTCTATAAAGGGATGGATATTGTTCAAGAACAGGGAATACTTGTCCTTCTTGTCCAGATACTCATAATTATACAGGGAGTCCGACGTTTCCCCCGTATCCTCATAAAATACCGTAAGTTTACTGTCAGGATTCTCAAAAACCGTTATCGTATCGCTTTTCATCTGTCCGTCATTCAGTTTGGAGTAAACTGTTCCCCGAAAATCAGAGGAAACTTCCGTAATCTTAAATCCGTCAAGAGGTACGGGTGTCAGTCCTTTCGCTTCGCAGTACGCCGTGTAGGCGGCATAGGCGCCATAAGTCGTCCAGTGATGGTCCGTCCTGTAATACAGCCCGAAGTCCTCTTTTACCTCCATCAATGCATCATAACAGTCAATTTCCTGAATCTTTGAAGATGCCAGACGGTCTAAGATTTCCTGTCTGACTTCCATTTGGCTTCTCTTTGCAGGCGCAAGCGCCGGCAGTTTATCCTCATATACCGTAACCGCAGTAGGCACTAACATCAGGGAAACATCGGCATATTCCACACTTTCGGAGAATTTTGCAAACTGCCCGATGATTTTTTCCGTATTCTCCGGTGTTTCGTATTCTTCAATAAGGTAATCGTCCCGACCGATATATACTCCATTTATTTCCCTTTTGCCGAGAGCAATCTCCGTCTCCGCCTTCAACTCCATAAAATAATCACGCAGCGGAAAATGGTCCGTCACATAATTCTGCAATTTTTCCGTATATTTTCCTTCTTTCAGTTCTGTAAAAGAAAAGGCAGGAAATTTCTGTAAATACCTGTTTTCCCCTTCGGAAAAGGTCTGTTTCTTACTAATCAGGAAAGCAAAAAAGAATACCAGTATCAGGACCGTTATTGTAACAACCGTTATTGATTGTATTTTCATTTCTATCGTCATATCAGACATAGTCTTCTTTTTTATATTATTCATAATATTATTCATAGTCCTGTCTCCTAAAAACGGAAGTACAAAAACGGATTGTATGCATCATTCACAAGATACGCTGTCGTCAGGAAAAACAACAGCACATACCCGGCAGCTCCGGCAAGGGAAAGAACAGCCCTTCCCCTCTGCGTCAGCTTCTCCGCCTTTTGCTGCAGATAAGGATACAGTGGAAAGGACAAAGCAATCGCTGCAAGCAGAACCAATGCATAATTTCTAACATACCAGAAAAATTCCGTTCCCATCAATCTGTTGCCGCCTGCCCCAAACAAATATGTTATGTAAACTCCAAGTTGTTTCATATCATCGAATACAAAAATGACAAATCCGAATACCACTATCACGATTGTATAGATATGTTGTAAAAATAACGGTAGTTTTGTTAGCTTATCTCCCAGAAGATATTTTTCCAATGCCAGCAGCAGACAATAATACAAGCCCCACAATACAAAATTCCACGATGCGCCATGCCATAACCCGGTCAGGAACCATACTGCGAACATATTCCTGAGATGTTTCGCCGTACTGACGCGGTTTCCCCCCAAAGGAATATATACATAATCCCGGAACCATGTAGACAGGGAAATATGCCATTTGCGCCAAAAGTCCGTAATGGATACCGCCGATAAAGGATAGCGGAAGTTCTCAGGGTAGTGGAACCCCAGCATTTGCCCCATACCGATTGCCATATCACTGTAGGCGCTGAAATCAAAATAAAGCTGCAGTGTAAAGCATACGGCTCCAAGCCATGCCGAGACTACTGATATATTTCCTGCAATGCGTATCGACTCCCAAAGTTCGCCGACATTATTCGCAATCAATACCTTCTTGAACAATCCCTGCATAAACCGGAGCGTGCCATGCACGAAATCATCCCAGCTTATGTTTCTTTTGCCAAGTTCTTTTTGCACAGCGGAAAAACGGACAATCGGTCCGGCAATCAGTTGGGGAAACATGGAAACGTAGGTCAGATAGGTCAGATAATTTTTCTCAACCTTTACCTTACGCCTATACAAATCGATACTGTAACTCATGGTCTGAAAAGTAAAGAAACTGATTCCTACAGGCAGCCCTAAGTTGAACGGCTTTATAGACAGACGGAAGCAAACGTTCAGCGTCCGGGTCACAAAATCAGCATATTTGAAAAATCCTAACATGGACAGATTAATCACAATAGAACAGCACAAAAAAAACCGCCTGCGTCTGTCGGATTCTCCGAACCGCTCCATCAGGCGTCCGTTCGTATAGTCAACTGCCGATGCAATTAACATCAGGATAATATAGACCGGTTCACCCCATGCATAAAAAATCAGGCTGAAAACAAGCAATACATGGTTTTTGCATTTCACAGGCACCAGATAATACAGTATCAGGCAAACCGGAAGAAAGAAAAATAAAAAGGGAATACTGCTGAAAACCATGATTCCCTCCCGTTATTTCAAAGACGACTGAATCACGGATTCTATATCACCCGCATTTTCCGCTATGACAAGATAAACATAAAGCCCCTTTGTTTTCACGGAGCTGTCCGCTACAATATCATACTGCTCCGGAATATAATCCTGCATCTCTGCCGCCTTCTGATTGATGACCGTATTCAGGGAACCTACAATCCGCTCTGCGGCATCCTCACTTTTTACTTTCATAATGATAACGGCAGATGCCAATGTGGCATCCTCCGCTTCTGCAAAGACATATTCTTCCAAATCCGCCGAATCAATACCATAATAGTTAGAGATAAAGTCATCATCCCCCTTTATCATGGAAGGCAGTTCCACAGCCGCCTCGACAGCTTCATAGACGGACTGCACGCTCACAGCCGCTGCGCCCGTCTCCTCTTGTGCGCTTTCCTGCTTTGTTTCAGTGGATTCCGCCACGCTTTCGGAAACCGTATCCACGCTTCTTCCTCCGCATCCTCCTAACAACGCGGCGGCAGTTATTAAAATAACAAGTGATTTTCTATTCTTTTTCATTCGTCTCAACCTCATCCTCTTCATTCAAGGAAATCTCAATCTCTGCAGGTGTCTCACCACCCAGCACTTTCTCCGCATACTGACGCAGCGCCTGCGTCCATACCTCATATGCCGCCGGAGTCTGATGCAAAAAACCGTCGCTGCAGTACTCGGTTTTCAGATTTCCTTCCTCGTCAGCCAAAAGGGGAGCTATATTCACAAATCCCCAGCCGTTCCCTGCAGCCATTTTCTGAAGTTCCTCATTATATATCCGTATTTCGTCATTGTTAAGTTTTCCGACTCCCTGATCTTTTAATGTATAGGTCATGCTGATGATATTGATACTGACCTCCGGGGATAGTTCTAAAATATTGCTGATTAACTGCTGGTAACACTCGCATGTCTTATCATCAATATTCAAATCATTCAATCCCAAGCATATGAATACATTCTTTGCTCCTACCAGAGAAACCGATTCCCATACCGGACGCTGTTCGCCCTGATAAAGCGGATGGACGCTTTTGCTGCTCACTTCCCAAAAAGCATTGTGTGCGGAAAAGTTCCCCGCCACAAGGAATTTTATGGATTTTAACGCTTCCTCCTCGCTTTTGGTACAGTAATTTCGATATCCCAGCACAATAGAATCCCCGATAAGCACACTGTCCGCCAGATATGCATCAATCTCTGCTTCCTCCACTATATATCCTTCTGTCTCTTCCTGCAAATCTGCATCCGTTTCCTGTTCTGTTTCTTCCTGCAAATCCGCATCCAGTTCTGTTTCTCCCGTATCATCAACTGCTTCTTCTATCATATCCGCCGCTATCTCTTCATTCGGTACATTCTCTTCAGTATCTATAGTAACAACGGCAGTCTCATTTTCTTCCTCATAAATGGCAGTATTCGCCTCTGGAGACCGATACCCCATTAAAATCAATGCCCCTGCTCCGGTAAGAACCGCGCACAAACCAATGACAATCGCTATGTAAGCACCTTTCTTCACAATTTTCCCTTCCAATCCGACAAGCGCTGCATCACTCACAGCAAAAACAAATTCCTCCGAAGTTTCTTTGCAATTCGACAAAACTCGCTTCTATCATTATATGCAATTTATCCTGCCATGACAATATCTCAAATTTCATTTTCGGAATTTTTTTGATACTAAAAAACGCTGCGTCCATGCCAATGCAGGAAATGCAGCGATTTTTGCTTTTTTATATTTCAAATCTGTCCACTAACTGTACCATTGTTTCCACTTGTACTTTCTGTTCCTCACTGACAGCAGCCGTTTCCTCCGATGTTGCAGAATTATTATCGACAGCGGAAGAAACCTGCGTTACATTTTCGTTCAACTCCTGCATACGCGATGTGTCTTTCTTCAGTATCTGCTCTATCTGTCCCATCTTTTCCGTAGCCGCTTTTGTATCAATCATTACCTCGTTCATGTTGGCTTCCGTTTCCTCTGCAATGGAAATGCTCTTTTCCATTACCGAAACAGTCGTTTCAATCAGCTCTGTCGTCCTGCCGGCTGCATTTGCTGACTCATTCGCCAGATTTTTCACCTGCTCCGCCACAACAGCAAAGCCTTTTCCGGCTTCACCTGCTCTTGCCGCCTCAATCGCCGCATTCAGCGCTAAAAGGTTTGTCTGGGATGCAATATCCTCTATCGCTCCAATAATCGTGCTAATCTGCTCCGAACATCTTCCGATTTCCTGAATCGAAGTTTTCAATTCCTGCAGCTTCTCATTGCCTCTTTCCAGTGTCAGACTCGCTTCTGATGCAATTCTTGCAGATTCTTCCGCCTCACGCGCGTTATCTTCCATACTCTTCGTCATGGCATCAAATGAAGTCATCAGTTCCGCTACCTGACCGGCCTGTAATGTACAATTTTCCGCCAAATCCTGTGCAGCATACGCAAGCTGCTCCGAACCGCTGTCAATCTGTCCTGAAACAGTGCGGATGGTCTTAATCATTTCCCGCATCTTTTCACCAATCTGCACAAAGGATTCTTTGATTGTTACAAATTCACCCACATATTCTTGCTCAATCTTAATCTGATAATTTCCGTTCCCCATCTTTTCAAGTGTCTGGGTAATTTCTTTTATCATGGCAAGCAGATTTTTCTTCATGAAAGCGATTGCAGCAACCATCTTTCCGACTTCGCTCTCATCTTCCTCCATATCAAGCTCCACATGAAATTCGCCGCCCGCAAGTACAGCCATCTGGTCTGAAACTTTCAGGATTGGCTCTAAAAGTTCTTTCTCTGAGAACTTTATCGTCTTAATAAACTCTTTCACAACATACAGGAACGATAATGCAAACAAAATCTCAAAAATGTATTGCATCGTCTTTACCCCTGCCTGTCTGCTGTCTTTCCTGTTTAAAATGGCAAGAATGGTTTCATCCGTCTGCTTACTGATTTTATCAACCGAATCCCCATACTCTTCACTGAACACACATGCCTGTGCAGCTTCCAAATCGCCTGCCTGTACATGCGCAATCGCTTCTTCTTCCAGCGGAACAAGTTCGTCAGACATTGCGGCAATTTGATTCAGGCTTGTCCATTCGTCATCCGTAAGGTCACATTTCTCTAAGTCTTCAATCGCCTGCTCCCTGTTTTTGTCTTCATTCAATTCTTTCATGTAACCATCATAGTATTCCTGCTCCCCCGTGACAGCATAAGACTGTATGTTATAAGTCAATGTCTTGGATGCAATCCGATACCGGTTCAGCGCCACGGTTGTGTTAAGCTGTGCGCTATGTATGCTCGACATAGCTGTGTTAAAAAAAATGAAGCCAAGCAGCAGCACAACTCCTAATACCACCGACACCAATGCCTGATGAACCAGTTTTTTCAACTGCGCCGCCTGACTCTTTTTTTCTGATACTTCGTTCTTTTTGTCCCCCATAATCCCTCTCCTAACTAAAAAACAAATATGTTTTTCAAACAATGTAAAATTATTAACACTATAAAAAGTATATCTTAATCAATGTCCGTTTTCAATATTTTCTTTCCCTTTTATA
>CAMWMM010000235.1 GCA_947175285.1 uncultured Lachnospiraceae bacterium | reverse complement strand
TATTCAGAGGATAATCCGGTTTATCTTGTAAAAGGTATGGACAAAAACGGAAATGAATATGAACAGACAGTGGATGTAAGCAAGGTAAACCCTAATAGCTGCTCTTACACGGAGATGCTTGCGTTAAATGCACATACCGGAAATAAATCAGACAGCAATTTCCTTAGTATGGCTATTATGAAAGATAAGTCAGGCACCGCTTCTTATCAGGACAAAGCGGATTATCTCTCAGCGGCATATGCGCTGATGCATGATATGAAAACACTTGGAAATTGGGACGGGTATCTGCGGTATGACAAATGGATCAATGATATTCTGACTTTCTGTAAAAGTAAGCTATAGCAAATGGAGACTTTGAAAACATGAGTATTAATGGAATAGGACAGAATTATTATCAGAACAATGTAGCAACAACGAATAGATACAATAAAAGCAATGAGGGACAACTTTATCAGCAGAAACGGGCAATAGAGGAATCTTTTTCCGAAAGTACAAGGCAGTATGCCAATGTACAGGATATATATGAATCATTTAAATCAACAAATCCGTTAATGGGACAGGAGGAAAGCATTGTATCAGATACAGTACAAGCTAGATTTCCTTTGCAGGAAGTGGATGAAGAGGGTAATCGTAAGGAAGAAATGTATTTGATTGCGGTCGATAAAGATGGAATTCGCTGTAGTAAACCGGGACAGGATGAATATGAATGGGAAATCCTGTTTACAGATGAATCGCAGTATGAAAATACAACAGAATTTTTAAACTACGCAGGGAAATTTATGGATAATTTTCTATTTGCCGCTCATGAAAATTTCTGGGAAGATTATTTGAATGGCAATATGGATGTGAATAATTTTAAGGAATTTTTAGAAGGAACAAACAATGGTATACCCGATTATTCATTCACAGTGGGGGATTCCATGTATATTGATAAGGAGAAGGTACAATGGGCACAGTATATGAATCCTTTAGGGGCAAAATTATATACTGCGGAAGAAATGGCGCAGATGCAGGCAGAATTGATTGAGAAAAATACTGCAACTGCCCACAAATTATCAGACCCGTATTCCATACTCTATAAAAAACTGTACCCAGAATATAACGGAGAGAGAATCTTCTGTGAGTATCCAGGAGGACCGCTGTACACGGTGGATGAGATCATGGAGATTATGAATCGTAATTCGAAAGATGCGAAATATCAGGCGGGAGCAAGAAAGTAGAATGAAGAATAACCACTAATAAAGATATTGATAAAATCGAAAGGAAAACAGGATATGGAAATTGTAAACAATACAGCTTCCGGTGTATATACCAATGAATACAAAAGTAAGAATGTGACAAAGCAGAAAAGTAAATATTCAATGAAAACGGAGACATCCAAACCCAATGACAGTGTTTTGGGAATTGGGTTTTTACATGAAAAAAACAACACAGTACATTACGGGATGTGCGCCATGTATGCGGAAGATTATTCCGAGGAGAATCCGGTCATTAAAGTGAATGTGACAAGACAAGGTAAAACGGAAGAATATCTTATCAACATTAATGAGGTGAATCCGAGAAATGCGTCAGAGATTGAGATGTTCGCATTATGTAATTATGCCGATGCAAAAGGAATGGGAACGGGCGGCACGTTTGGAAGCTGGCAGACATTGAATTACTATCGTGATAATGCTTCGCATAATGGGTATTTTGAACTGACAAATAGGACGGATTCTTTTAAAAGTGTGAAGCAGGATTGGATGGCAATGGTACAGACGATGATGAAAGACTATATGGAGGCAGGATTATATAAACAATCCTTAGATGGAAATAGGTTGTTGAATTTATTTTCAATGAAATGGTGACATTGTGAAAGAGGGAGAAGATAAAGATGAGCATTAACGGAATCAGTGCAGGTTATCCCGTATGGCGTGACACAGGGAAGTCAAAGAAGAGTAATTATTCGGGAAAAGGTTTTGCAGACAGCATGGCTGATGCGGGCATGGCAGGGGCTTTTTCTTTTGAAAAAACAAGTACGCGGAAGTCAGAACAGAACGTGATACTAGAGGCATACCGGGCATCGGCGTCTGCGGGAGTAAACAATGTGAAGCCTGCCTATGAAAAATACGAATCTGAGAATTATAAAATTGTACCGGATAATGAGAGCGGATGTTTTGATATTTACAATAAACAGGGAGAAAAGTTAGGCGTGTTTAACTATTCTGATATCAAAATCAGACAGGATAGTGCAACGGGAAAACAGCTTTTGATTTCGGAACATGGAACTATGTCATATGATGTTTTGGTAATGGATAATGAACTGAAAGAAGACTTGCAGAATGTCATGGGTGTTCACACGCTCGAAACGGAAACTTTGCAAGGTTATACCTTAAAGACACATTCCGGAACAGGGATTCAGTACATAGTAAAAGACGATGAGGAAGGCAGGGGCGGCAAGACTCTTTTGCAAAGTGAAGCCGATAGAAAGCGGTTTGAAGAATTAGCCGAAACATATTTTAATAAATACCCCAACTTAATCGAGAGTAAAGAGGAAGCCTGTATATGGGCTGATTTGGAGATAAGGGGACTGGCGCGGCATACGGATAATGGGATTATTTCAATGGGCTATGACGGTATGGCTTATAATGATAATTCAAATTATAAAAATAACTGGAATATCCGGTTTTCGGAGGATGCTTATAAGATGCTTTTTGAGTGGCTGCAAAGCAACAGAGAAAACATTGGGGAAATGCAAATTCAAATGTTTTGCAGAAAAAATTTATTATAAAAAAACATTTACATTGGCGCGAGAAGTATGCTAGAATAAACAAAAGCATATTTTCTATATAGCAATTCAATCCAATCTTTTTTCTAAAGTTTCAGAAAATCCATGCTTTTATTCCTATTAACATTTTATATAAGCAGGAGGCTCTGGGGCGGTTCTCCTGCATAAGATAGTCTGTTTTGTTTGGAAATGGATTATCGGATAAGGAGGATATCAGATGAAAGAAAATAAGGTGCAACGTAATTACAAGGACACAGGATTCCGACGCCAAGATTTGTTATTTTTTATAACGGAACGGATTCCTGCCCGGAACGGCAGATATTAAAGCTGTCAGATGCTTTTGAGAAACAGCCGGAGAAACCGGAATTAGAGTTACTTGTAACCGTATATAATATCAACTGGGGTTATAATCCGGAGCTTATGAAAGCATGCCGTCTGTTAAGAGAATATGCACAGTATGTAGAGCAGGTCAGGACATTTGCGAAAGATATGCCTTTTACGGATGCGGTGGAGACTGCGGTAGAGCATTGCATTCGGAATGGGATTTTAGAGGAGTTTTTGACAAAGAACCGTGCGGAGGCGATAGCTATGAGTATATTTGAATACAACGAAGAGCAGCATCTGAAAAGCGAGAAGGAACAGGCATACCAAAAGGGACATAAGGATGGATACAAAGAAGGAGAAAGCCGTCTTGCAAATTTATTGCAGATTCTGACGGATGCAGGGAGAAGTGAAGACATAAACCGTATCACCACAGACCAGATATACAGGGAGCAGTTATATCTGGAGCATAATATATAATAATGCGAATAAGAATCGGCGAATTAACATCCATCACACACTCCCCCTGTTCTTATTGACAAAGGCAAAGAAAAGAGAGTATACTGAAATTGAAACAGTAGCTGCCGTCTAACGGCAGCTGATTTTTGATGTTGGAAGTTAGTGAACACTAACCAGAAATAGGAATGGGGAAAAGAAAATGAAAAAAAGAAAAACAAGAGGAATTGGTATTCGGGCTAAGATTTTATTTCCGACAAGTGTAGTAATCGCTTTATTGTGTACGGTTATGGGTATAAATTCATATCAGCGTACAAAAGAGGGACTGGTTGCGATGGGTGTTGAGGAAGCGCAGATGGCAACAGTTATTGCTACAAAAGTTATCGATGCGGAGCAGATAGCAGATTTATCGGCGGAGAAAATAGGGAGTGAGGAATATAACGCACTATTTAATTCCATGCTTGGCATTAAAAGAGACTGCGGCATTCAATATCTGTATACTTTATATACGGATGGTGAAAAGGTATATTATGGAATTGATGCGGATGATACGGAAAGAGTTAATAAATATGGCGCCGTTTTTGAGGTATCGTATCAGGAATTAAAATCAGTTTTTGACGGTGAAATGTTTGTGCAGGATTATATTGATTCTACTGACGATGGTGATTTGATTTCAGCATATATGCCGCTTGTTGACAGCAACGGAAAGGTAGTAAGTATCGTCGGATGTGATTATGATGCGTCCGGAGTAGTGGAACGTTTGAATTTGGCATTAGCGCGTGTAATCCAGATTTCTCTTATCTGTTTGGTGATTGCTTTAGTAGTCCTTAATATTGTAGTAGATAAAGTGATAAAAAGACTGCGTAAAGTAGACGATAAAATTTATGAACTGGTGCATAACGAGGGCGATTTGACACAGACGCTGGATGTCCATACAGGCGATGAGATGGAAATGATTGCAGACAATGTCAATGAACTGCTTCAGCATATCAGGGAAATTATGTTAAATATAGCTGAAAATGCGGAGCATTTAAAAGGTTCTTCCCATAATGTGTCAGAAAGTCTGGCAGGCAACGAGTCGGAAATTACCGGTGTTTCTGCTGTGATGGAGGAAATGAGTGCGGCTATGGAAGAATCCAGCGCTTCTTTAGAGCAGGTCAATGAATCTATCAGACATATATTTGACTCAATAAAGAGTATTTATGAGCAGGCAGAAAACGGAAGCGCATCTTCTGACAGGATTATGAGAACGGCTTCAGAAGTATATAGCCGTGCAGTAGAAGAAAAACAGAATGCTACGATTCAGGCTTCCAATATGGCGGAATCGGTTCAGCAAAAAGTTGAGAAATCCAAAGATGTAGAGAGAATAAGGGAGCTTACCAGCAACATTATCAATATTACGGAAGAAACCAATCTTTTAGCATTAAATGCAAGTATCGAAGCTGCGCGGGCAGGAGAATCAGGAAGAGGCTTTTCGGTAGTTGCGGATGAGATTGGAAAGCTGGCATCTAATTCAGCAGCATCTGCAGCGGAGATTCAGAACGTGACCGATGACGTGATTCAGACGGTAGACGAGCTGGCTGCGGAAGCAGAAGAAATGGTTAAGTTTATGAATGAAATTGCAATGGGCGGTTATGAAAAACTGCTGGAAACCAGTGACAGCTATCAGAAAAATGTTGGCAACATGAACGAGATGATGCAGAGCTTCACAGCGGAAAGCAGGCAGTTGAAGGTGAGCATGGACACGATCAGAGAATCTTTGGATGATGTAAAAACTGCAGTGAATGAAAGTACAATAGCCATAACGAGTGTAGCGGAAACGGCCGTGAACCTTGCAAACAATGTGAAAGATATCGGAAAAGAAGCGGATTTCAATTTGGAGATTGTTGACAGATTGAATGGCGAAGTAGGAAAGTTTAAATTATAAGAGATGGAAAAGCTTTATGAAAAAATTAAGCGATAGAACAGCGGGATTTACCGATTCCGTGATACGGAGAATGACGAGAATCTCCAATCAATACAATGCAATCAATCTGTCTCAGGGATTTCCGGATTGGAAGCCGCCGCAGGAGATTGCATTCAGGCTGTCAGAAGTGGCGTGGGATGGACCGCATCAATATGCGCTGACATGGGGAGCGCAGAATTTCCGGGAAGCGCTTGCGAAAAAGCAGGAGCATTTCTATGGAATGAAAGTTGACCCGAATCAGGAGATTGTTGTGACGTGCGGGAGTACGGAAGCTATGATGGCGGCAATGATGTCAGTCTGCAATCCGGGTGACAAGGTTGTCATATTCTCGCCTTTTTATGAAAATTATGGCGCAGATACAATATTGTCAGGCGCAGAGCCGATATATGTTCCGCTAAAGCCGCCTGCATTTGATTTTGACGGAAACGAGCTGGAACATGCGGTGAAACAGCCGGGAGTGAAAGCGCTTATTTTGTGTAATCCCTCGAATCCCTGC
Source organism: uncultured Lachnospiraceae bacterium (assembly GCA_947175285.1). Next base: position 1,453 of record CAMWMM010000235.1, on the reverse strand, counting down.
GGAAAAGTATTTACTGAAGAAGAATTAAAAACTATTGCGGAACTTGCAATAAAATATGACATATATGTCATAACAGATGAAGTGTATGAGCATATTATCTATGAGCCACACAAACATACCTGCATTGCCATGCTGCCGGGAATGAGAGAGCGGACGATTATCTGTAATTCTTTATCCAAAACATATTCTATGACGGGATGGCGATTAGGATTTGTAATTGCGCCTCCGGAAATCACAGACCGTGTAAAAAAAGTGCATGACTTTCTGACGGTGGGAGCGGCAGCGCCATTGATGGAGGCGGCGGTTGTCGGATTAAAGTTTCCGGACTCTTATTATGAAGGGCTGCAGAAACATTATACGCATATGAAAAATCTGTTTACGAACGGATTAAAGGATATCGGACTTTCCTTTACGAATCCACAGGGTGCATACTATGTACTGGTGGATATCAGTGAATTCGGTTATGAGGATGACATTCTTTTCTGCGAAGATTTAGCAAGGAAAGTGGGAGTCGGTGCAGTTCCCGGCTCGAGCTTTTTTAAGGAGCCGGAGAACCGTTATATCCGTTTTCATTTTGCGAAACAGGATGCCACATTAAATGCGGCATTGGAGAGGCTTGCGGATATCTCATGCATGAAGTACAAAAAGTGAGGAAATTCATATGTCCAACATGACAAAATCTGCACTGGAGGCATCTTTAAAGAAACTCCTTTTGCAAAAACCGTTAGATAAAGTAACGATTAACGATTTGACTTCCGACTGCGGTATCAGCCGTATGGCATTTTATTATCATTTCAAGGATATTTATGATTTAGTTGAGTGGATATGCGTAGAAGATGCTACAAGGGCGCTGCAGGGAAAAAAGACGTATGACAGCTGGCAGGAAGGATTGCGGCAGATTTTCGAGGCGGTACTCGAAAATAAAACTTTTGTTTTGAATGTGTATCATTCCGTCAGCCGGGAGCAGATTGAAAACTACTTATATAAGCTTACTTATGGACTGATTGCTGATGTGGTGGAGGAGAAAGCTGCCGGTGTTTCCATTTCTGATACGGATAAAAAATTCATTGCGGATTTTTATAAATACAGCTTCGTGGGAATTATGTTAGACTGGATTAAGCAGGGCATGAAAGCCGATTATCAGGTAATTGTAGAGAAAATGAGCATTACGGTAAAAGGGAGCGTGGACAACTCCATACATAATTTCTTGACAAAAGGAGAAGAATGATAAGTTTTTTATCATCCTTCTTTTTTTGTAAATTGAAAGCAAAAGAATGCAGCGCTAAAATGACATCATCAAAGAGATATAGGAAAGGTGGTCATTTACATGGCAAAGAAGAGTACAAAACTTGGCGTTGCGATTGCGGCAGGAGCAGGTGCGACGGCGTTGGTTGTAAACAAGACAAAAAAGAGCGGAAAAAGTTCTGATTCCGGAAAGAAACAGACAAAGAAA
>CAMWMM010000234.1 GCA_947175285.1 uncultured Lachnospiraceae bacterium | reverse complement strand
CATTTGGACAGGCGAATATAATGGAATGGCTGAATTGCTCCAAATCAAAAGCAACAAATATTATGAATGCGATGAAGGCGGCAAAAGTAATAAAGAAAGTAACAGGAGTAAGAGCTGGTCGGTATGAGTTTATAAAGTTATAAAAAAATAAATTTTTTTCACCCCGCTTGAAACTTTTTCCCGGTTTCATTCGTATTATTAGTGAAAGGGATAGGCAGAGCCATAACGAAAGTTTGGACAGGACAGATGGCATGAGAAGATAAATATGACAAGACAAGTATTTGAGACCTATTTTAAGGAACAGTATTCTCTTGTGTACCGTGTGGCATTCATGCAGATGAAAGGTCATGCAGATGCAGAAGATGCAGTGCAGGAAGTATTTGTAAGATTATTGAAATATCAGCCGCAGTTTGAGGATAAAGAGCATGAGAAAGCATGGTTTATCCGTACGACAATTAATATCTGTAAAGATATTATGAAAAGTAAATGGCGCAGCACAACCGTCAGCATTGATAAGATACCGGAATCGGAAAAGGCACATTTTCCCCGGTCGTTTGTAAAAGAAGATGAGATGCTCTGGAGTGTGCTGGAATTGCCGGATAAGTACAGAGACTGCCTATATTTTTTTTATTACGAAGACTATTCCATCAAGGAAATTGCAGAACTTCTGAAAGTACCGGAGAATACGGTGAAAACGAATTTAAAACGAGGCAGGGAAGCCCTAAAAAAAGAGTTTTTTTAATCATGAAAATCATGGAGGAATTTTGATGAACGTAAACGGAATCGGAAAACAAAATTATTATGAAAAGGCAAAAGGAGCCAAAGGAAATCCGAAAACAAACGGCGGCGGATTTTATGAAAGTCTGTCTGAAAATTTAAGTGAAAGAGCCGGAGCGGAGCAGAATAAAGAAAACACCACAGTATCTAAGAGCGCAGGTGCGGTAGCGAATCCGGGATTTCCTTACCATAACGTAGCTTCCAAAGCAGCGGAGGTAAACGCTGTTTCGGAATGTGAAGTGCGGGGCATTGTTTATCAGGAGAGCGATTATATGAAAGTGTATGCCGCAGACGGATTTCGTCTGATGGCGCAGGTGAATGTGGACAAACGAAGTGTCTACATAGAGCGGAAAAATGAAGACGGTACGGTTCAGGGATATGAAGTGAATGTTGATAAATTGAGTAAAGATACAACAGACCCCGTCGAGCAGGCAGCATTGGAAGCATGGGAGAAGAAGAGAAACGAAGCGGAGGAAGATGGTGAAGAAGAGTTGACGTTAGAGGAGGCTTTGCTTCAGTTTTATGAGTTCATTGAAGGCAGGATTAAAAACGGACCGCCGAAATATATGATAGGTAACTCCGAGTTTTCCATAGAGGAATGGGATAAGTTATTAGAGGGCATAGATGGTGAACTGGATGCCATCAGGGAAGAACTGCGGGAGCGTATCGAGAAAATGAAAGAACAGCAGATGAAAGCCGATGCGTCGAATGAGCTGCAAAGTATGCAGGATGATTTGCAGGACGCTGAAAATAAAGAGTTGGAAGAAAAACTACTGATGTCTCTTTTTCAGGATATGAGCAAACTGTAAGCAGTGTGAAAAATAAAAGGATAATATGACAGGAGGAAATATAATGGCAGTAGCAGGAATTTTACAAGGAAATGCGGCGATTTATAATCCGTATCAGCAAAATAGGACATCTAATAAGGGAGCAGTAGAGGGATTTGGTGATACATATCACAGTAAAGAAGCTGCTTCGGTACAGGCGGCTGCGGCGATACCTGTCAATAAAGATATTGATCCGATGAAAGTAGATCCCCGGAATGCTTCTTTTGAGGAAATCCAAGCATATAATAACTATCTCGTAGAAAAAGGATATTTGAAAGTAGAAGATATCGGTTCTTTTGAGCATCCCGTAAAAGATGATAAAGAAAAAGCGGATTATTATACCGCATTGAAAGACTGGGCTGATTTACAATTCAGCGTCGGCAATATGGCAGGCTACAGCAAAGCTGCTAAAATGCGTGAGGCATGGACGAATGATATTGCAGATAAAGAAGGAACAGTTGCTTATTTTAACGGTATGCGGGCATGGATTAAAGAAGAGGGTGTGTATTCGACACCTCCGTTACTCGGATTTGGCGGTACGGATGACGGGATGAGTTTTGATGCAATCTATGCAGATGATTCTACTGCTGAAAATCCTGTCATAGAGGTTAGGATGAGGGATAAGGACGGAGGAGTGAAAACCGTCAAGGTGAATGTAAATCAGGTTGACCCGACCAACGCCACGCAGCTTGAGATGTTAGCGCTTTTATGTCATCAGGATAAACAGGGAAGTGCAGGCGGCACACTGATGCAAAGCTATAATGATCTTATTTACCGCGCGAAGAACAGCACGTACGGCGATATGAGCGCGAAGAATATGCAGGATTTTATGTCCTGGAGGCAAAATTGGCGTAATTTGACAATGGCTTCGTCGGAATACTCTATGTCGGTTGAAGACGCGATGAAGCAGGCACGGGCTGCAATGAATAACGGAGCGCCCTATTCTTATCTTGCTAAAGACGGTATTATAGATTATAACGGTGTTATTTTCGTCTGTGATACGGAACATAATGCGCTGCGGCTCGGCGATACAAGCAATCCGAAAAACTGCATTACTGTCAATTTATCTAACGGAGGTTCCTTGATTGTAAACCGGGATAATCTGGGAAGTCTGGCAAAAGCAATCGGTATGTTTTCACCGGAGGATGTAAACCTGATTCTGCGCGCGATTGCAGAAGATGCCAAGGTACAGCAGATGAAGCAGCAGATTGACGATGAGACTTCAGGTCTGGACATTGCCGAAGACACAGGAAAACAGGAAACGGATGAAGAGGTTTCGGAAATACCGCTTGCGGAATCTTTGGCGGGAAAAGACCAGACAGAAGAGAAAGAAAAAAAATAATGTTATCCTGCGGAGAGTCGTCCGCAGGATTTTCTTTTTATATTTTAGATATAAATTAGTGATGCAAATTTTTGGGATATAGATTATAATATAAAATGAGAGTTTATAGTCAGGAGAAAAATATCTAAAAAAGAATTGATACGAAGAGAGGAAAACGGCGAATATGAGCATTATCAGCAGCAAGGACGTATATGAAATCATTAGGAAAACGCTGGGTATCATCAATGCAAAGATTATGAATCATGGTGAGATTACGGGATATATTATGTATAAGATGTTGCAGTGCGAAAATCAGTATACGGAGCAGGAATTAGTGGATTATACGATGCTTGGTATTTTGCATGACATCGGTTTATATAAAGAGGATAATGTAAAGAAGGTGTCTGATTTTGAGACGACAAATCTGTGGCCGCATTCTATTTACGGTTTCCTGTTTTTGAAATATTTGTCTCCTATGGATGATAAGGCGGAAATTGTGTTATACCATCATTTGGATTATAACCGCTACGGGTTAATTCAAAGCAGATATAAACATATCATTGAGATATTGAATCTGGCGGATAAGATGGATACTTTCCTGCATCTGAAAGATGAAAAGATGGAAAAGGATTATTTTAACCAGTATCGGGATATTAAATTTTCCGGCGCGTCTCTGGATTTATTCCATCGGGCAGAGGCGAAGTTCGGCATTACTGCTAAACTGGTTAATGGGGAATATAAGGAGGAATTGGCGGAACTTTTGGCGAAAAGGGCTTTCTCCGAGCAGTATAAAAAAGGTTTTCTGGAAATGCTTGTCTACACAATTGATTTTAGAAGTGAGCATACAGTTGTACATACGCTGGCGACTGTCAATTTCGGTCAGCAGATTGGCAGGCTGATGCGGCTTACGGGAAAAGATTTGCGCGATTTGTATTACGGTGCGCTTCTGCATGACCTTGGCAAAATAGCGATTCCCCTTAATATATTAGAGTCCACGGGCAGGCTTTCCGATGAAGAAATGAAAGTAATGAAAGCGCATGTCAGGATTACGGAAATGATCCTGGAGGGCGTTGTGGATGATGCGGTTTTACAGATTGCAGTAAGACATCATGAGAAACTGGATGGAAGCGGTTATCATAAGGGACTGACAGGCGACCAGCTTACTCTGCCGCAGCAGATAGTAGCAGTGGCGGATATTTTGAGCGCCTTATATGGAAAGCGCAGCTATAAGGATTCTTTCAGCAGTGAGTTAATCCAGAAGATTATGACGGAAGATGCTGAAAATAATAAAATCAATAAAACTGCCGTTGAGACGCTCATAAGAAATTATGATAAGGTTATTGCAGAGTTTGAAAAAGAGAAAGAAAATACAATCGGATTGTATTTGGAAATCAAGGAGCAGTATGCGATTATCAGTGAGCGCTTCGAAGTGTTTAATAAATGATGAGGGCTGTTATGTGTAAGAAAACAATTACTTTTACATTGACACTAATTTGTCTTTTTACGATGACAATGTTAACAGGGTGTGCTCGTGAAGTGAAAGAAAACAGTAACACCGTTCAATCTGTTTCCAATGCACAAGAAGAAACCGCAGTGCAGGAAGAGGCCGCAGCACAGGATGGACAGGCTGATGCGCCTGTAGAAAATACCGAACCTGTAGAAACGGCCGAAAAGGTTGAATACAGTCATGAGGATATCTATCTGTCTCTTACTATTCCGGATGGATGGGATTATAAGATTAAGACGGCGGAAGAGCTGGAAAAATATGACGGTACGACAATCTGTGCAGTTGAATTTTGGCAGGAGGATTATCCGGAGACGGTCTTTTCCTTCTCTTATGAGTCTTTTTTCGGTATATGCGGGACCGGTGTTACGATAGAAGAATTTACACAGGAGAACGGAATTAGTGGCTATCGTTATACCGAAGAGATAGAAGATACCTTATGGCTTAATATGGTTTTCCGTAATCCGGAGAATTATGCCGAGGAGGGAATTTATAAAGGGGGAACCTATTGTATGATGGCTTCGCCCAAATTATCGGATTGGGATGTCATAGAACCGGAGTTTGAGGAAATTGTAGAATCCATTTGGGTTGGTTCGCATTAAAAATCGAGTGCACTGTGGCGTAATTGCCTATAAAATAAAAAGTCGGGTTTCCGTATGGTTGCGGGAACCTTTTTTAGTGCGTCCAATTTAACGGACAAGCAGTGTGTTAGAATCGTAAAATGAAGAACAGCAATCCGGAGTGTCAAACAGAAAAGAGGCATTCTATGAAAAAACAAACACTGAACAGGGCATTAAGACGCGGCGATATTTACTATGCTGATTTGGGCGGACCGGCAAAAACGCGCGGAAGTGAACAGCGTGGAAGAAGACCGGTCTTAGTGATTCAAAATGATATTGGAAACCATTATGCGCCGACGACGATTGTAGCAATTTTGACATCGCAGAAGAAGAAATATCTACCGACGCATGTGGCGCTTTCTAACTTTGCAGGTCTTGCAAAAAGCAGTACCGTATGCCTTGAGCAGATTAAAACCATTGACAAAAGCCGTCTGGAGGAATATCGGGGAAATGTCGGTGTGGAAATCATGAAAGAAATTGAGAAAGCGATTGCAATAAGTCTTGGAACAGATTTTGATAAAAAGCTAAATCATTTTTAAGGGAATACTACGTTATATAAATTATAAGGATAATCCTTTATGAATCCTTAACAGGAGGAAAACATTTTGACGCGTGAAGATGAACTGTTCCGGAAAATGGAACAGGGAGATGACAAAGCGGCGGAAGAGTTGATTGCCATGTATTATCCGGATATACTGCGCTACTGCATCTGGAATGCTCCGGACAAGTCTTTGGCGGAGGACGCAGCGCAGGAAACTTTTTTAAAGGCAATCCGTTATTTTGACCGTTATGTGCATCAAGGGAAATTTAAACCTTTTTTGTATCAGATTGCAGCGAATACCTGTATTGATATGAGGCGGAAAAGATGGCTGACAGAGACAGGATATGAGCAGATGACGGAAGAAGTCTCTTATCAGGAACAGGGTTTTACGGCAGTCGATGAAAAGGTACAGATAAGGCAGATAGTAAGAAATCTACCGGAAGAGATGCAGGAGATTGTAATACTGCGCTTTTTGCAGGAACTGACAATACGGGAAATCTCTCAGGTTGTTAATCTGCCGCTTCGCACGGTGCAGTCGAGACTGCGGGCGGCGCTGAAAAGACTGAAAAAGGAGTTGGAAAATGGAAAGTAAAAAGATAAAAGAAGCACTTTGGGATACGGACGGTGCGGGAGATGGCAGTAACACTGAACATATGCGCTTTTCTGATACCGGAACGGGCAGACTGTCGGAAGTATTGGAGAAAAAAAGGCAGCGCAGGCGGATAGGATTCGGTGCTTTTTTAAAGCGGCAGATACGTTTTGTCGGTTGGAAAATCTGGCTTTTGCAGGGGATGCTCCTTTTGATATTGTATGGATTTTTTGATGCTATGGAAGCTAATTTTCTGACGGAGAATATCCGTTTTACGGCATATTTTCTCTGTTGCCTGTCAGTGTTGGTTATTTTGTCTGCGGTTCCGGTATTTTACCGCTGTGTCCGCTATGCAATGTATGAAACAGAACTGGTGAGCCGTTTTTCCACCGTAAAATTATTACTTGCAAAAGTCATTCTTATCGGGATAGGAGATGTTGTGCTGCTTTTTATTCTTTTATGGATTACGGTATTCCATACCAATCTGCGGGCGGAAAGCGCATTATTGTATATTCTGTTTCCCGGTTTAATGGCGGCTGCGGGGTTTTTATATCTGCTTGGGCATATTCCGGCGGAGAGACTGCAGATAGGAAGCGTGGGATTAGGGTGTATTTTGTTGTGTGTCTTTTTCTTATTAAAGCATTTTTGCCCGCTCTTTTTTGAACAGTCTTTTTCTGCCGGATGGGCGGCAGCGTGTGTTCTGCTACTTTTTGTCTGTGGATGGCAGTTTTATTATTTGTTACATGATTCGGCATATGCACAGGTGCGGATTTTATAATATCATAGCGGAAAGGATGAGTTTTCATGGAACTGAACATAGAACATATTTCAAAAAGCTACAAAGATAAGCAGGCAGTCGCGGATGTTTCTCTGCGCATTACGCCGGGCGTATGGGGGCTGCTTGGAGCCAACGGCGCAGGGAAAACGACATTGATGCGGATGGTAGCGGGAATCATGAAACCGGATAGCGGCCGGGTTTTGTATAATGGTGTGTCAATAGATGTTTTGAAAGAGTCATACAGGGATATTTTCGGATATCTGCCGCAGGAGTTTGGTTTTTATCCGGAATTTACGGTAACGGATTATCTGGAATACGTAGCGGCACTGAAAGGGCTGACGAAAAAAGATACGAAAGAGAAATTGGAAGAGCTGTTGGATAAGATGACATTGTATGAAGTGAGAAATAAAAAAATTGCCAGACTTTCCGGCGGTATGAAACGGCGTGTGGGAATTGCGCAGGCGCTTTTAAACGAGCCTGAGGTCTTGATTTTGGATGAGCCGACAAGCGGACTTGACC
>CAMWMM010000233.1 GCA_947175285.1 uncultured Lachnospiraceae bacterium | reverse complement strand
GTATAAGAGAGATGAGGAAAAAGAAAATTGTCATAGGTTTTTTGATATTTATCGGATTAATGTGGCTTTGTACGGTGATATCCAAGAGCATATATGCTTCCAGACTGCCAATCATTTCTGTTGAACAGATAGAGCAAAAATATATAGAGCATATCGTTGAGGTAGAGGGAATTGTCATTGCGGGGGATAAGCTTCCGGTGACAGCGCTTGGCGGACTGCGGATAGAGAAGGTAATGGTGCAGGTAGGCGACAGGGTAGAAGAAGGCGATGTACTTTTTTCCGTGGATATGGAAGATTTGAATCTTATTATGGAAGAAAAGCAGGCACAGATTGCTAAATTACAGGCGCAGGTCAATGCGATTGTGCAAAACGATGAACTGGAAAAACAAAAGAAAGCTCTGGAAGAAGAACGTGCCAGAGAGGATTATGACACAACGGCGAGGTATCAAGACACTCTGGTCGGCAGAGCGGAGGAGGAGTATAGCAGGGCGGAGCAGGAGTTAGAAAAACTGGAAGAGAGTGAGGAATGGACTGAAGAGGAGCATGAAGCGTTAGAGAGAGCATTACAGTCGGCAGCTTATGCGGAGGCGGATGCAAAAGGGCAGCGGGACAGCAGCATAAAAGATGCAGGGCGAAAAGTAGAGGATATTCTTCTGCCGGAGAATGCGGACGCGACTCTTTCCAATTATCAAGTGGAACTTGCACTGTTACGGGAGGATTTGGCAAAGTATCAGGAGATTAAGGATATGGAGGGACAGATTGCGGCAGGACAGAGTGGTTTGATTACCGATGTTTATATCAGCGTAGGCAGCAGGATTCCTGATTCGGCAGTGATGCTGCTTGCAGATGATGCGGTTCCCTGCCAGTTTAAGACAATGATTGATAAAGAGCAGAAAAAGTATGTGGGATTGGATGATAAAGTATCATTAAAGCTGGACGGAAGCAGCAGGGAAAAGGAAGTTTCCGTCGATTATTTGTCGGAAAGTGATACGATGCCGGGAAGCTATGAAATTTACATTAATCTGCCCGAGGGTTCGGGAATGCCGGGCTTATCCGGAACGATGAAACATACGGAGACCGGAGAGAAATATTCCTGCTGTCTTTCTCCGATGGCAGTACACACGGATAATACCAGAAGCTATGTCTATGTTGTGAAGGAACGGGAAGGAATTCTCGGTATGGAATATTATGTGGAGGAAGTCAATGTCAGAATTTTGGATAAGAATGATAATTGGGTGGCAGTAGAGGGCGCGCTTGACAGTGAAAGTCAGATTATTGTTTCCGCCACGAAAGAAATCAAAAACGGAGAGATTGTCAGATTTTAGGAAAAAGATTTCATGATTCAACGCAGAGTAGAGTTTGCGCATAAATTTCAAATATCCGGTTATTGCGGCAAAGTACAATAAATGATACGCTTACACAAAGCGAACAAGTTCGCTTGCGAGATTTGCTTCGCAAACTCGGAATATATCATAGAAAGGAACGTGTTATGCTGGATAACAGGAAAATCGCAGACTTTATTGCAAATAAAAGAAAAGAACTCGGAATGACACAGGCTGAGGTAGCGGAGAGTCTTCAGGTGTCTTTTCAGGCGGTATCAAAATGGGAAAACGGAGCGCTGCCAAATGTGGAGATGTTGGTAGAATTAGCAGCGCTTTTGCATGTTACGGTTGATGAAATCCTTTCCGGACAGGAAAAAAGCAATGAAAATTTCTCCTATCGGAAGGCAGGCGTGGATATCTCTTATACGGATGCCATGAAAAAAGAGATGGCAGTATATTTAGAGGCGGAAGATAAGCGTGTCCTGAACGGATTTGGACAGTTTGCTTCTTTATATAATATAGACTTTCCCGATATAGCCAATCCTGTACTGGTACTGAAAGCGGAAGAACCGGGCTCTAAACAGAAACTTGCCATGGAGTACGGGTACTGCGAATCTATCTGTCATGATATGGTGAATCATCTTGTGAATGACATTGCGGTGATGGGAGCAAAGCCGTTAGCGGTGTTAGATACGATTGTCTGCGGTAATGCAGAAAAAGAAACGATAAAATCTTTTGTCAAGGGAATTTCCGAGGCATGCAGGGAAAATGAATGTACATTGGTGGGCGGCGAGACATCCATTCAGCCACAGGTAGTGGAAAAAGGCGTTTATATTCTGACTTCAAGTATTGCGGGCATCATATCAAAAGGAAAAATTGTGGACGGCTCTGCAATCAAAGAGGGTGACGCCATTTTGGCAGTTGCATCTAACGGACTGCATACGAATGGGTATTCCCTTGTCAGAATGTTGATGGATAAGATGCCGCAGATAAAGTTAGAGAAAGTGGCGGGGGAAACTTTTATCGAGCAGGTTATGAAAGTGCATACGCCTTATTATAAAGCAATTAAGCAGATAGCGGATAAGGTTCACGGCATGGCGCATATTACGGGAGGCGGTATTGAGGGAAATCTTTCCCGGATTATACCGGATAATCTGTGCGCGGAAATTGATTTATGCCGGATAAAAACACTGCCTATTTTTGATTATATACAAAAGACTGGCAATATCGGGCAGGAGGAAATGCTTTCCACATTTAACTGTGGAGTCGGACTGATTATTGTTGTTTCCGGTGAGCAGAAAAAAGCAGTGGAAAGTAAGGTAAAGGAATATTATGAATGCTATGAAATAGGCACTGTCGTACAGGGACAGAAAAAAGTGGCATTTCAGGGACAAATCTATTTTTCTTAAAAATGTATTGACACTTCGCGGATTTCCAAAGAGGAATTTAACAGTTACCGGAGCAGGAAATTTGTCGAAGATTCTTTCGGCGGTTCTATTCCTAAGTTCTTAACGGCTTTTATGGGCGGGAAAAAACTGACATCCAAACAGGCGGAAGAAATCAAAGATTTGATTGACAGTTTTAAGGAATGAGAGACGCAGACTGAGAAAGGGGCATGGTTTAAAAGTGTTTCGGATATTTATCACAATATTAAATATGAGTCCTACGGCAAGCTATTGTATTGCTGTGGTTATTGTGCTGAGATTTTTTTTACGAAGACAGCCGAAAATTTTTTCTTATTTGCTTTGGAGTGTCGTATTTTTCCGTCTGCTTTGTCCTTTTTCATTATCCAGCAGTTATAGCCTGATACGGGTGAATAGCGATATTATTTCGCAGGAAACTATGGATAGATGGACTGTCTCAAGTATAAGCACAGCGGGATTACATACAACGGAAGACAGATTTATAATGCAGGAAACGGATAATGCGGATATCCATAATATGGAAGCGGGCAGAGTGTATGTAGAGGGACTGGGACTGGCGCGGCTGTTAAAAGTGCTTATAATTGCGGCAAGAATATGGATTATCGGCATTGTAGTGCTGATTTGCTACAGTATCGTAACGGCGTATCGTCTTCGCCGCTCTCTGCGGCAGGCTGTCCGGACAGGAGAAAATCTATATGAGGCGGAGAATATTACAACGCCTTTTGTTTTCGGCATTATGAAACCGCGGATATATCTGCCCGCACATCTTAGTGAGGAAGAAAAGAAATATGTCCTGACGCATGAAAAGATTCATATTGCCAGAAAAGATTATCTGGTGAAGATAGTGGCTTATGGAGCGGCCTGCATTCACTGGTTTAATCCGCTTGTGTGGCTTGCCTTTGTTTTGATGTAAAACGATATGGAAATGTCATGCGACGAGGCGGTGTTAAGAAAGTTAGGAATGGATAGTAAGAAAGAATACTCCCTATCTTTATTGTCGCTATCATCCGAGAAAACGGTGTTTCGGGGCAGCCCTCTTGCATTTGGTGAGGGAAAGGTGAAAAGCAGAGTTAAAAACATATTGTCTTATCGTCCAAGCAGGCTAGTATCTGTTATAGCAGCGGTGATATTTCTTGTTATTATAATAGGAGGACTTATACTTAACCCGGCGGAAAAAGAAGAGGCACTATTACCCAAAGAGGAAGACAGAGAAAAAATAACGGAACTGATAGAGAATTATGCGGATGCTTTTTGCAGCAGGGACGGAGCTGTTGCCTCTTATCGCTACGTGATTGACTGGGAACATAAGAAAGCGGACATATGGTATTACGCATGGACATCCGCCCCGCACATTACTGTCCGGAAAGAAGAAAAATATTATGAAAAATCCGGAGAAGAATACCGGGTGACTGACGGCAGTTTAGAATATATGGACAGCATTTCTTCTAAAGAGGAGTTTGATAAAGCGTATCGGATTCAAGGAAAATATCTATTTGTTGATTACGAGGAAAACGGATTCGCAGATGCCATCAGTTATCAAATTGAAAACGGAACTTCCGCCGCAGATAATACGGTATATAGCACACCGGAGACGGCAGCCGAATATATCCTTAACCTAACAGACGGAGAAGGCCGCGTAGAGGGCAGATATACCATTCAGGCGGCAGTGCGTTACCGGTTTGCAGATGGCAGTGAAATCATGATTCCAATGTATATGGTACAAGAGAATATCTGGATTGTAGATGTTGCGGTCTGGAATGCCGGGGCGCCGGATTGAAAAGGATGGAAAATAATGCCATCCTTTTTTGGTTGACAGATGTATACCTGAAGTGCTATAGTTGGTATACGATAGTATACCTAACGGGAGGAAAAATAAAATAATGTCCAATGTAAATTTATCGGATGGGGAATGGAAGATTATGAATGTGTTGTGGGAGAGAAAAAACGCGACCATAACAGAATTGACGGCAGCTTTGCAGGAAGAGACCGGATGGGATAAGCACATCATTATTACCATGTTAAACAGAATGGAGAAAAAGGGCGCTGTGTCTTATCAGACAAACGGCCGCGCAAAGCAGTTTTATCCGCTTCTTTCGAGAAACGAAGTTTCCATTCGGGAGGCGAAAGGCTTTCTGAATAAAGTTTACCGGGGAAGCATCGGTATGATGGTAAATGCGATGGTAGAGGATAAGGCGCTGACGAGACAGGATATCGAGGAACTTTATGAGATTCTGGAACAGGCGGAAAAAGCAGAGAAGAAGAAAGGAAAAAAATAATGAGAGAAGCGATAATATCATCATCTATATTAATTGTGTGTATTGCATTGCTTAGACAACTCTGTAAGGGAAAAATCAGTGCAGGAGTGCAGTATATGCTCTGGCTGATTGTAGCAGTCAGATTAATCATGCCTGGGATAACCGCAGTTTTTCCGCATGTTCTTCCGGAAAGTAATTTCAGCATTATGAATATGGCGGATAAAGTGGAAACATCACTGCAGAATTTTATACAGCCGATGGAAGATACACAGGTCAAGTTTGTGCAGGACAATTTTACATTCGATGAACTGCCGGTTTTGGGAGGAGTGAGTGCAGACGGACCGACTGCCGTATTTGTGGCAGGGCATGTAACATGGACATGGACGTGGATAGACTGGCTCAAAATAATCTGGTATTTTGGCATGGCAATAGCAGGCATATGGATGATAGCTGTGAATATCCGCTTTTTTTATAAACTGAAAAAAGAGCGTATCCGATATGAAAAAGAAGATTTTAAGCTGTCCGTTTATACGGCAAAAAATCTTCCGTCACCCTGTCTGTATGGACTGCCGGGCAGACAGAGTATCTATCTGCCGGAGGATGTGACAGGAGATGATGAGAAGGTAAAGCATATTTTGACGCATGAATACTGTCACTATAAACATGCGGATGTATTTTGGTCGGCGCTTCGCTGTATTTTATTGACCGTTTACTGGTTTCATCCGCTTGTGTGGCTTGCGGCGGTTTTATCGAAGCAGGACTGCGAGCTTGCCTGTGACGAAGCGGTTATTAAGATGCTCGGAGAGGAAGAGAGGATTTCTTACGGAAAAACCTTAGTCTCTCTTGTTACCAGAAAAACTACGGCATCTGATATGATGTGTGCTGCAACGACAATGACGGGCGGAGCAGAGAACATGAAAGAAAGAGTCAAAAGAATTGCTGAAAAACCCCACAGGCTGGCAGTTGTTTTGATTTTATGCGTGGCAGTAGCGGGGATTGCAGCGGCATTTACATTTACACAGGCGAAGAATTATCCCGAGGGAACGTATTTATTAGAAGGTGAAAGTGCGCTGACGGTGACAACAAGCAGTTTTCAAGTTACTTTTCCGGACTCGTTTATAAAAAGGGCATATTGCCGCGGGGAAAACGGCACGGATATCATCGTTTATCATAAAGATTCCGACAGAGAGATAGGGCGTTTTTGCATGATGGATTATGAAGAGGCAAGACAGCTTGCAGATGCGCGCGAAGTGGTACCGTTTGGGGAATATGGCTCAAGTCCGACTCTGCGAACTTATATCAGCTATGGGCAGGAACCTATAATAGAAACAACGGATCATTTTTTCTATCCGGAGGGAAATAACAACGGCAGCGTAGGCGTACCGGGAACGGACAGTAACGTCGACGAAGGTGTGCCGGGAACAGACAGCAATGCCGATGGAGGTGTGCTGGGAACGGATAGTAATTCTGATGAGACTACTTATATCCTGCAGGATGAATCTATAGGGGGCACGGGATCTAGCGAAGATGTTGTCCCGATTCCTGCGCCGGAGGAGGTGGAGGTAGAAAGCATATATTTGCCCTATGACAGTGAGGAAAATTATGGTGTCGAAACTGATGTCGGGGAAGAGCATTCATATCTGCCAAACGAGGAAATGGAAACAGATTATTTGCCAAACGAGCAGATTACAGTGACAGAGAACGGGGAAACGGAGAGTATCACGGAACATCATTATGAGAGTTTTACATTGGATGACAGCGGAGCAGAAAGCATTGAGGCACCGATACCGAAAGAGGAAAGCAGGGATTATCTGCCGAATGAAATAATTACGACTACAGAGAGATATACGCCGGTAGACGCTCCCTGTTATGTATATATACCGGCGGATAACAGTGATGCGAAAGCAAATCTTCAAGAGGAATTGACATGGATGAATGAAGAATTGATGGAGCTGGCAGATTCTGTGGTGATACTATATCAGGGCAGGGAAGCTATGAGGTATGTACTTGAGACTTTAGCGCAAAACAGAACTCCTTATGTAGGGGATGCCGTAAAAGTCTCCAAAATAGCAAGCGGGCTTCCTGTTGCAACAGGATTAAGCTATCAGTATGTAGAGTTGGAAACGGCTACAGAGCCATATGGCATGACGCTCTATTACAGATTAGAAGTGGACAATATGGCG
Source organism: uncultured Lachnospiraceae bacterium (assembly GCA_947175285.1). Next base: position 299 of record CAMWMM010000233.1, on the reverse strand, counting down.
CAAATAAGCCCACAGACACAATTTCTGGAATTTGTTCTTCTGTTTGCTTCGATTGAAAATCTGGAAGAATGCACTATCCGAATCAGTAAAATAGATGATATGCCTGAGGAACAAGAGCTTGCAAGAATAACTTATGAACGCAGTGATATGGAAAAATTGTTCGGTCCGCTTTATCCATGTTCCGAAACGCAGGAGGAGATGATTGCACTTTATAATAGAGTTTTGGAGTTTTTAAATGAAGAAAATTGAAAAATTAATAAAATTTTTATCTTCAATTCCATTATTCATAAAAAAAAAAA
>CAMWMM010000232.1 GCA_947175285.1 uncultured Lachnospiraceae bacterium | reverse complement strand
TATTGCCGCCTGTTTATAAGACAGTGATTATCTTACAGTATTTTCAAGGGATGAAGATTAAAGAGATTGCAGAAGTCATGGATATTCCGGAGGGAAGTGTGAAGGGGTATCTATCCAGGGCAAAGAAAATTTTGCGGAATACATTTGAATAGTGTGAAGAGAAGTTCTAAGACTTGCAGCAAAGGCTGCCTCGTCAAGAACTTCTAAAGCTTCACACGCGAATTTACGCCGACGCTGATAGCGTCTTGGCACACAAATGTCGCAGGCTGAGAGAAAGGTATGGTAATTAGTATGAATAATTTAAAATATGAAAAAATCCGTATACCGGAGAGTCTGCCGGAAAGAGTACAGCAGGGAATTAAGGCAGGAGAAGTGGTTTATAAAAAAAATAAAAGAAAGAAATTAGCGGTGAAAATCGGAGGTGCGGCGGCTGCAGTGGTGGTTGGTATTGGTATTTTTGCATCTTCGCCGGCATTAGCCTCAAAGATACCGGTCATCCGCGATATTTTTAAGCTTTTTCAGGATGATTATTCCTATGGAGGAGATTTGGATGCAGTGGCGGAGAAACTTGAGGAGCCGGAAAGTGAAGAAAGCGAAGATGTGCAAACGGTAAAAGACATGAAGTATACAAAAACGGTTGACGGAGTTACCGTATCGGTTTCGGAAGCATATTGTTCGGTGGGAGCCGTTTACATGTCGCTTATGATTACAAGTGAGGAGAAATTCCCGGAAACGGCAGTGTCTTGGGGGCAGCCTCTTATCTGTATGAAAACAACGGAACGTTATCCTTTTACCGAGGCAGATGACCCGGGTTACGGATTTGGATATCTGGAAGGGGATTTTCTGGATGAACATACCTTTGCGGGCATTTACCGTATTGATATCAGGGATATTACGCAGGGAGACCAGGAGAAAAAGGATATGCTTCTTGCGGAGGATTTTCTTAACATAGACTTTACGATTAATCAGATTATAGGAGATAAGGCAGAACCGGAAAAACCTGATTATCAGGGGAAAACAAAGGAAGAATTGGAAGCAATGACAGATGAGGAATGGGATGCCTTTATGAAAGAGGTATATAGCGGGGACTGGTCTGCTTTTCCCAATACACATGAGAATTGGTGGTTTGACGGGCCGTTTGAATTTGAACTTTCGTTAGCGGTAGATAAAGAAAATGCACAGATTGTCACGGTTAATGAAAGGAATGAAGCGGGAGCGGGATTATACAGCGTATCTAAGACAATGTTCGAGATTACGGTAGAAATGAATTGCAGTGAGGAGCGGTTAAAGCAGGGCGTCTGTGTTGCGGTATTGGATGCAGATGGGAAATTACTGTCCGGCGGAAGCAGTTCCTGGGGGAGTACATTTGCTGTAAGCGATAGGGATGTATCGAAAATATATGTATATCTTTGCGACATGCAGGAATATCTGGATGAACTGAGAGGATATCGTGAATCGGAAAATTTTCGGCAGATTTTAGAGGAAAGGGCGTTATACGGTAAGGAAATAGAATTTACTAATTAATTTTATGTAACGCATAAATATTATAAATATTTTTATTGACAATTGGATATACTTTGTATATACTAATTTCAAGGTATATCCATTGTATATACTTACAAACACAAATAGGTAAAAGACGAAAAGACATGACAAGAATACAAATGGGAATTGAAGAAAACAAAAAAGATTAAAGGAAAAGAAAATGAACACAAATGCTAGGATGAGCGAACAATCAAAAAAAATAATGAATATGTTTACAACACAAACTATAATAAGGAAGTGGGGGAATAGTCAAGGAATCAGATTATCAAAGGAAATACTGTCACAGATGAATTTAAAGGAAGACGATACGATAGGAATAAGTATATATGATGGAAAAATGACTATTGAAAAGGTAAATAAGCCGAAATACCTTAATTTAGAAGAAAGGTTGGAAGCATTCTACAAAAGACCGATTGAAGAGATTTATGTCGAAAGTACGCAAGAGGTTGATGTAGGTGGTCCGGTAGGGAATGAGTATTGGTAACTTATAAGCAAGGCGATATCATCATTATGGATTTTAATCCTCAAAAGGGGCATGAGCAGAGTGGGAGAAGACCAGCAATTGTTTTGAGTAATGATATTTTGAATCATCATAGTTCATTAGCGCTTGTCTGTCCAATAACTAACACAAATAAAAAACATCCGTTTCATATAGAATTGGATGAAAGAACACAAACGACAGGTGTCATACTGTGTGATCAGGCTAAAATGTTGGACATTGGTGCCAGAAACGCTCAGTTTAAAGAAGAATGTCCGGATGATATCTGGAATGAAGCAAGAGAGTTGATTATCAGCTTTATGTAAGCAGCAACAAATAATGAATTTTTGAAGGCATTTGGAATAAGTATCCGGGTGCCTTTTTAGATTGACAGGCAATGAATGCAGAGGCAGGGGTTAAAGCAGATTCTTTTTTCCCCGAATAACTTGATTTTTATCCCATGGTTTAGTATATTAGTATAAGATGCCTGATAATGAAAAGGTATGTGCATACGGTACAGACTTATGAACGGACAGAAGGGATACAGGATTGTCATGGGAGAATATGTAAATGTAGCGGTTGATGCCATGGGCGGCGACAATGCCCCGAAAGAAATAGTAAAAGGCGCTATAGAGGCGATTCAGGAGAGTCAGAAAGTAAAAATATATCTGGTAGGAAAAGAAGATGCGATAAAAGCTGAACTTGCCGGATATACTTATCCGGAAGAGCAGCTTACGATTGTTCCCGCAAGTGAAATTATTGAAACGGCGGAACCTCCGGTTATGGCAATTCGCAAGAAGAAAGATTCTTCTCTGGTAAAAGCCCTTTATCTGGTAAAAGACGGAACCTGTGATGCTTATGTATCTGCAGGCAGTACCGGAGCAACATTAGTAGGCGGACAGGTTATTGTAGGACGTATCAAAGGTGTGGAAAGACCGCCGCTTGCGCCGCTTATCCCTACGGAAAACGGCTGCGCGCTGCTTGTAGACTGCGGAGCCAATGTGGACGCAAGACCGTCTCACCTTGTACAGTTTGCGAAGATGGGTTCTATTTATATGGAAAACGTGATGGGTGTTAAGAATCCAAAGGTAGCGATTGTCAATATCGGCGCGGAAGAGGAAAAGGGAAATGCACTTGTAAAAGAAACTTTTCCGCTTTTGAAGAACTGTCCTGATATTAATTTTACGGGAAGCATTGAAGCAAGGGATATTCCTGCAGGAGAGGCAGATGTAATTGTATGTGAAGCTTTTGTCGGCAATGTTATATTAAAAATGTACGAAGGTGTCGGCGGCACTTTAATTAAAAAAGTAAAGGCAGGCATGATGACTTCTTTCCGCAGTAAGATTGGTGCACTGTTAGTAAAGCCTGCTTTGAAAAAGACATTGAAGGCTTTCGATTTAGAGCAGTATGGCGGGGCGCCGATGCTTGGTTTGAATGGACTTGTGGTAAAGACGCACGGCAGTTCCAAATCCGTTGAGATTAAGAACTCTATTTTACAGTGTATTACGTTCAAAGAACAGAAAATCAATGAAAAAATCAGAGAAAAGATTGCGGTACAAGATTAGGAAAGGCTGGCTGTTTGTATGGAATTTGAAAAATTAAAACAGGTCGTTGCGCAAGTCTTGAATGTAGACCCGGAAGAGATTGCAATGGAAACAACTTTTATGGAAGATTTAGGAGCGGATTCTTTAGATATTTTCCAGATTGTAATGGGAATTGAAGATGAATTCGATATAGAAATTCCGCCGGAAAAGGTGGAACATATAACAACAGTAGAAGAAGCGGTTCAGTTAATAAAAAGTTCGATTCAATCGGCAAGGTAAAAGAAAAACCCTTTCGGAAAGGGTTTTTTTAGATGGGAGATATAGATGCAGCAAAAACCATTAGAAGAACTGGAACAAAAAATAGGATATTCTTTTCAGGATAAACGTCTGCTGAAACAGGCGCTGACACACAGCTCTTTTGCGAACGAGCAGAAAATTAATAAATATGATGATTATGAGCGTCTGGAATTTTTAGGAGATGCCGTATTAGAGCTTGTGTCGAGTGAATTCCTTTTTCGGGAAAATGCAAAGATGACAGAGGGGCAGTTGACGAGAATGCGCGCCTCTATGGTATGTGAGCAGGCGCTTGCTTATTGTGCGAAAGAATTTGGGTTAGAGGATTATATTCTGCTCGGCAAAGGGGAAGAGATGACCGGCGGCAGGACGAAAGATTCCATTATTTCGGACGTGATGGAGGCGATTATCGGCGCTCTTTATGTGGATAACGGCATGGAAGAAGCGAAAGCCTATATTCATCGTTTTATATTGTCGGATTTGGAGCATAAACAGCTTTTTTATGATGCCAAGACTATTTTGCAGGAGCGGGTTCAGCAAAAGAATCAGGGAACGCTCCACTATGAACTTATCCGGGAAGAGGGACCGGATCATGACAAAATGTTCGTAATAGAAGCAAAAATTGACGATAAGACAATCGGAGCGGGGCAGGGACGAACGAAAAAAGCGGCAGAACAGCAGGCGGCGTATGAGGCGCTGAAGACCATGAAAGAGTAATTGTGCGAAAATGCACGGAGGGATACATGTATTTAAAAAGTATTGAAGTACAGGGATTTAAGTCTTTTGCAAATAAAATTACGTTTCAGTTCCATAACGGCATTACAGGTATTGTAGGACCAAACGGAAGCGGTAAAAGTAATGTTGCGGACGCTGTGAGGTGGGTGCTTGGAGAGCAGCGTATTAAGCAGCTTCGCGGCGCTTCGATGCAGGATGTTATTTTTTCCGGTACAGAGATGCGAAAAGCGCTTGGTTCCGCCTATGTGGCAATTACACTGGACAATGCGGACCACCAGCTTGCCATTGATTACAACGAGGTAACGGTTTCCAGAAGATTGTACCGTTCCGGTGAAAGCGAATATATGATTAACGGTACGATATGCCGTCTGAAAGATGTCAATGAACTTTTTTACGATACCGGTATCGGTAAAGAGGGATATTCCATTATCGGTCAGGGTCAGATTGATAAGATTTTGAGCGGTAAACCGGAGGAACGCCGTGAGCTTTTTGACGAGGCGGCAGGTATTGTAAAATTTAAGCGCAGAAAATATGCGGCGCAGAAGAAATTAGAGGATGAGAAGCAGAATCTTGTCCGTGTCAACGACATTCTTGCAGAGTTGGAAAAACAGATTGACCCGCTAGAAAAACAATCTGAAAAAGCAAGAATATATCTGCGAAAAAAAGAAGAACTAAAGACGCTGGACGTCAATGTTTTTCTGGTAGAGAATATCAGTATCAAACAGCAGCTTGACACAGTCGATGAAAATCTGCGCATTGCCGGCGGAGAATTAGAAGATACCACGAATAAGTATGAGCATATCAAGGAAGAGTATGAGCAGATAGAGAGCCGGATAGAGCTTTTAGACCAGTCTATTGAAGAGGCAAGGTCGGCACTGACGGATACGGGCGTTATGCGCTCTAAATTAGAGGGTGAGATGAACGTCTTAAAAGAGCAGATTCATTCCGCAGAGGGAAACGAGGAACATCTTCATTCCAGAGAGGAATCTATTCAGGCGTCCATTCAGGAAAGACAGGAAGAAAAGGAAGATATTTTAAAGCAGAAAGCGGAAATAGACGAAAAGCTGACAGCCTTGCAGCAGGCAAGGGAAGAAGCAAGAGAACTGTTGGAAAACGTTCAAAACAGGATTGAGGAATTAAATAATAATATTGAAAGCGGAAAAAATACGATTATCGAGGCGTTGAATAACAGAGCAACCATCAAATCCAAGATGGGGCGTTATGATACGATGTTAGAGCAGATACAAATCCGGAAAGCGGAGTTAAATTCCAGATTACTACGCGCAAAATCGGACGAAGCGGCACAGGCGGAGACGATTAAGAATCTCGAAGGGGAGTTTGAACGCGTAAACGGGGAAATTCAGGATTTGAATGACAACCAGGAGGTGCTGGAGGAAAAACTTGCAGGCATGCGGGAGGAACTTGCCGGGAAAGACCAGAAACTCCGCGATACACAGGTTTTGTACCATCAGGAAAAATCCAAGTTAGATGCGCTTTCCAATTTGACGGAGCGTTATGAGGGCTATGGCGGTGCAGTTAAAGCTGTCATGGAAAAGAAATCAAAAGAAAAAGGTATTATTGGTGTCGTAGCAGATATCATTCAGGCGGAAGCCAAATATGAAACGGCAATTGAGACGGCGCTTGGCGGAAATATTCAGAATATTGTAACGGAAGATGAAGAGACCGCTAAGAGTATGATTGCTTATTTAAAGTCCAGCAGGTCAGGCCGTGCTACATTTTTACCGCTGACAAGTATTACGGACCCGCAGGAGTTTAAGAATCCCGAAGCGTTAAAAGAAAAAGGCGTTATCGGTATGGCGGACGAGCTTGTAAAAATTGATAAGAAATACAAGAATGTGGCAAAAGCGTTACTGGGAAGAATTGTAGTCGTTGATAATGTGGATAATGCGGTAAAAATTGCAGCAAAGTTTCATCACAGCATCCGCATGGTAACTGTCGAAGGCGAACTGCTTGTACCCGGCGGCGCTATCAGCGGCGGTGCTTTTAAGAATAACAGCAATCTGTTAGGAAGACGCCGTGAAATGGAGGAATTGGAGAAGAAAGTAAAACAGTATGTCATTGACATTGATAATCTGCTTAATGATATTGAAAAGACCAAAGCGGCAAGAAATAAGCTGCGCCTTGAAATAGAGGATATTAAAGGGCAGCTGCAGCGTAAATTCATCGAACAAAATACCGCAAGACTCAATGTGGAGCAGGCAAGAGAGCGTCGAAGCGAAGCTGCCACGGGCTCTGAAGAGTTACAGTCGGAAGATATGGAGATGGAAGCGCAGATCAAGGAAATCAAACAGGGAAAAGATGATATCATCAAAGAACTGGAAGATTCTGAGAAGCTGGAAAAGAATGTGGAGGCACAGATTGCAGAGTTTCAGAGCCAGTTAGAGAAAGAGCGCGCCGAAGAGTCCGTGCAGTCTGCAAAAGTGTCCGAATGGGATGTTGAAGTAGAGAAAATGCTGCAGAAAGAGGAATTCCACAGACAGAATGTGGAACGTATCTTAGGTGAGATAGAGCGGCATGAGGCGGAACTTAAGGAAGTAAAAGAGGGTCTGCAGTCAAGCAAAGAGGATGTAGAGCGGAAGAAAGAAAGTATTCTGGAAATTGAGAAGACGATTGTTGCCTCCCATACAACACAGTCGGATACGGAGCGCAAGCTTCAGGAAGATATTGCGGCAAAAGAAGAACTTTCGGCGAAACAGAAAAACTTTTTTAATGAAAGAGAAGAACTTTCCGGCCGGATGAATGCACTGGATAAGGAAGTATATCGTTTGAATTCGCAGAAAGAAAAGTTGGAAACCTCCATAGAATCCCAGATTAATTACATGTGGGATGAATATGAGATTACGCTTTCGGATGCTTCTTCAATGCGCAATGAAGAGATGTCGGATTTGCCGGCAATGAAGAAAGATATTTCCAGAT
>CAMWMM010000231.1 GCA_947175285.1 uncultured Lachnospiraceae bacterium | reverse complement strand
ATATGGTTTTATAATGCTGCGTATGAAACAGAGAGTATCCTTAATATACATAGTAGTGGGGAGATTCCGCTGCATGCTCTTGCCAGGTGTTACGCTCTTTTAGGAGATAAGGAGCAGGCGGAAACTTATGAAAAACTGGCGGAGGAAAAATCGTCTGAAAGCGTTTGAAAAAACGGGAAAGGAACAGAATAGATGAAGTGGGAAGATAATGTGCGGAAAGCGGCGCCCTATGTGCCCGGAGAACAGCCGCAGAAAAAGGATATTATTAAGTTAAACACGAATGAATGTCCGTATCCGCCGTCACCGATGGTGGAAAAGAAGATGAAAGAGATTGCGTATCAGGATTTGCGCCTGTATCCGGAGTTCCCGGAGGAAACACCGCTCACGGCTTTACTTGCGGAGTATCATCATGTAAACGAAAATCAGATTTTTGTCGGTATCGGTTCCGATGATGTGCTTTCTATGGCTTTTTTGACCTTTTTTCACTCGGATAAGCCGGTGTTTTTCCCTGATATTACATATTCTTTTTATGATGTGTGGGCGGAACTTTATCGGATTCCTTATGAGATAAAGCCGCTTGATGAAAATTTCCGTATCAGAAAAGAGGATTATATCGGCAGAAACGGCGGTGTGATTTTTCCGAATCCTAATGCACCGACAGGAATTTTCATGGATGTGGATGCCATAGAGGACATTATCAGGGAAAATCAGGACAGTATTGTGATAATTGATGAAGCGTATATTGATTTCGGCGGTACAACTTGTCTGCCGCTCTTATCAAAATATGAAAATCTGCTCGTTGTCCGCACTTTTTCCAAGTCAAGAGCGATGGCGGGTGCCAGAATCGGCTATGCGGTCGGAAATGAAAAGGTAATTAGGTATTTGAATAATGCTAAATATGCGGTCAATTCCTATACGATGAACCGGCCGGCATTACAGCTTGGTGCGGAAGCGGTAAAGGATGATGCTTATTTCAAAGAAATCTGTGCGAAAATCATTGCGACAAGGGAGCGGAGCAAGAAAGAACTGGCGGCGCTTGGCTTTCATTTTCCTGATTCGTATGGAAATTTCCTTTTTGCTTCCCATAAGACAGTCAGGGCGCAGGAGATTTTTGAAAAGCTGAAAGAACGGGACATTTACGTCAGACATTGGAATAAGGCACGAATTGATAACTATCTGCGGATTACGATTGGAACGGATGAGCAGATGGATGCTTTGTTTGCGGCATTAAAAGAAATCGTATAAGGAGAAGGCAGTATGGAGAGTTTGGCAGTTTGGTTTGCAAATACATTAGGCAAATATGTATCAAAAGAGATTGTAATTTTTATTATCTCTATGGTTCCGATTCTGGAACTGAGGGGAGGGCTGCTCGTATCGAAACTATTGGATGTTTCGATAACAACGGCGATTCCGATTTGTATTATCGGCAATATTATTCCGATTCCGTTTATCCTGCTTTTTATTAAACAGATTTTTAAATGGATGAAGAAAATAAAGATTTTCAGAGGACTGATAGAAAAACTGGAGAACCGTGCCATGAGCCGGAGTGACACTATCAAAAAATATGAGTTTTGGGGGCTTGTGCTGTTTGTCGGCATACCGCTTCCGGGAACAGGTGCATGGACGGGCTCGTTAATTGCGGCGCTTTTGGATATTGATTTTAAGAAAGCTATACTGGCAGAACTGCTCGGCATTGCAATAGCGACTGTTATCATGTCGATTGTGTCCTATGGATTGCTGGGAGTACTGCTGTAATCGCAGTGGAAGTCAAGCGCAAGCTGCGGAGCTTGCGCTTTCTTAAATGGGGGAGAATACAGGGTAAATGGAAGCATATACGGATTTTGCAAGAGTTTACGATACTTTTATGGACGAAACGCCTTATGAGGAGTGGTGTGAATTTCTGGTGACGCTGCTTAAGCGTTATGAAATCAAAGAGGAAATAACGGACACCAACCTTTTGCAGGAGAAAAATTCCATTCTGGACTTGGGGTGCGGGACCGGAACGCTGACACAGCTTCTTGCAAAAAAGGGCTATGATATGATAGGAGTGGACAATTCCGAGGAAATGTTACAGATTGCCATAGAAAAAAGAGAGCAGTCCGGACTGGATATTTTATATTTATTGCAGGATATGCGGGAGTTTGAACTGTATGGTACGGTGGGAGCGGTTATCAGTGTATGCGATTCCCTGAATTATCTGCTTTCCGAGGAAGATCTGCTTGCGGTTTTCCGGCTTGTTTATAACTATTTATATCCGCAGGGCGTATTTATTTTTGATTTTAACACAGTCTATAAATATGAAACCGTGATTGGCGACAGGACGATAGCGGAGAACAGGGAAGAATGCAGTTTCATATGGGAGAATTTCTATCATCCCGAAGAGGAAGTCAATGAGTATGATTTAACTGTTTTTGTGGAAAATAATAGGAGTGACGGTACTTTCAGAAGATTTCAGGAAACACATTACCAGCGGGGGTATCGTCTGGAACAGATGAAAGAACTGCTTGAGAAAGCCGGGCTGACTTTTTTGGAAGCGGTGGATGCAGATACACATGAGGAAGTAACTGCGGCGAGTGAAAGAATATATGTCGTGGCAAAATGCGAAAAATAAGAGGATGGGTATTAAAATGAGCAGGGAGGATTATTTGGTAAGAGCGACGGCGGCGGATGCACAAATCAGGGCATTTGCGGTAACGACCGGGAATCTGGTGGAAGAGGCAAGGAGCAGACATAATATGAGTCCTGTAGTTACGGCGGCGATTGGCAGGTTGATGAGCGGCGCATGCTGTATGGGAAGTATGTTAAAAGGAGAAAAGGACATGCTGACTTTGCAGATAAGCGGAGACGGACCGGTCGGAGGACTGACCGTGACGGCGGATGCCAATGGAAATGTTAAAGGATACGCACAGTCACCGCAGGCAATGATGCCGCCGAATGCACAGGGGAAACTGGATGTGGGTGGTTTGATAGGAAACGGTTATCTGACTGTCATAAAAGATATGGGCATGAAGGATCCTTATTCTTCTCAGGTGGCATTGCAGACCGGGGAAATCGGAGATGATTTGACTTATTATTTTGCCGTATCGGAGCAGGTGCCGTCCTGTGTGGCGTTAGGAGTCTTAATGGAGCGTAACAATACGGTGAAACAGGCAGGCGGTTTTATCATCCAGCTTATGCCTTTTGCACAGGAGGAAATTATCACAAAACTTGAAGAAAAACTTACCGGTGTGCAGTCTGTGACATCGTTGTTAGAAGCGGGCAATTCGCCGGAGGATATTTTGGAACTTTTGCTTGGAGATATGGGATTAGAAATTACGGATAAAGCGCCGCTGCAGTTTCAGTGCAACTGCAGCAAGGAAAGAGTGGAAAAGGTGCTTTTTAGTTTGGGAAAAAAGGAATTGCAGGATATGATTGCAGAGGGAAAAGATGTAACGCTCCATTGTCATTTTTGTAATACCGATTACACTTTTACAGTGGATGAGTTGAGTGCAATAGTATAGTTGAAAAGCAGGAAAGGAAATAAAAGTATGAAGCATGGATTTGTAAAGGCGGCGGCAGTTACACCGAAGATTAAAGTGGCGGACCCGGCATATAATGCGAAACAGATTTGTGCCTGTATGGGGGCGGCGTTAGAAAGAGAAGCAAAAATTATTGTTTTTCCGGAACTGTGTCTGACGGGATATACCTGCGGAGACTTGTTTTTGCAGGAACTTTTGCTTCGCGAGGCAAAAGAGCAGCTACAGGTTGTCTGCGAAGCGTCGGAGGGAAGCGATGCACTGGTTTTCATAGGACTGCCGGTAGAAAAAGACCATAAGATTTATAATGTGGCGGCGGTGCTCCAAAACGGGGAAGTGCTTGCCATGATTCCGAAACGCTATATTCCGGCTTATGCGGAATTTTATGAGACAAGGCATTTTACGCCCGGAAATCAGACGCCGGAATCGTTTTTGTGGGAGGAAAAAGAAATTCCTTTCGGTACAAATATCCTGCTTCAGGCGGATTCCATGCCGGAACTTGTTGTCGGCTGTGAAATTTGCGAGGATATCTGGGCAGCGGATTCTCCCGGAACGGCACATGCGCTTGCCGGGGCAAGCGTACTTGTGAATCTGTCCGCCTCAAATGAGACGATAGGAAAAGATATCTATCGGGAAATGTTAGTGAAAACGGCAAGTGCGAAATTAATTGCAGGTTATGTTTATGCTTCGGCGGGAGAGGGAGAATCCACGCAGGATTTGGTGTTCGGCGGACATAACATGATTGCAGAGAACGGAACGATGTTAGCGCAGGCGAAACGTTTCAGCACGGAGACGATTTATGCGGATATTGATATTCACCGTTTGAGCCACGACAGGCGCAGGATGACAAGCTTCATGTATAGGGGAAAAGACAGTTATCAGACAGTTCCTTTTCACTTGGAAGAAGACGATGTGGAACTGGATAGGGTTTTTGATTCGGCACCGTTTGTTCCTTCGCAGAAAGAGGAAAGGCAGAAACGCTGTGAGGAAATTTTATCCATTCAGTCTTACGGCTTAAAGAAGCGGTATGAGCATACCGGGGCAAAGTCGGCAGTTATCGGTATTTCGGGCGGACTGGATTCTACGCTTGCGCTGCTTGTGACAGTACGTGCCTTTGATATGTTAGAGATAGACAGAAAACAGATAATTTCTGTGACGATGCCGTGCTTCGGCACAACGGACAGAACTTATGATAATGCCTGTAAACTGACTAAAACACTGGGTACGGATTTGCGCGAAGTGGACATTAAGGAAGCGGTGAGCGTCCATTTTAAAGATATCGGGCAGGATACGAATAAGCATGATGTGACCTATGAAAACGGGCAGGCAAGAGAGAGAACGCAGGTTTTGATGGACATTGCCAATCAGACGGACGGTATGGTCATCGGAACGGGCGATATGTCGGAACTTGCGCTTGGATGGGCAACTTATAACGGCGACCATATGTCTATGTACGGCGTCAATGCCGGTGTGCCGAAAACATTAGTAAGACATCTGGTAAAATATTATGCCGATACCTGTGAAAATGAGCAGCTTTCGGCAGTTCTATCGGATATTCTTGACACTCCTGTCAGTCCGGAACTGTTACCGCCGGTAGACGGCGTTATTTCCCAAAAGACGGAGGATTTGGTCGGTCCTTATGAACTGCACGACTTTTTCCTGTATTATATGCTGCGGTGCGGTTTTGAACCGGCGAAGATTTACCGCATAGCTAAGTCATCGTTCGCCGGTCAGTATACGGAGGATGTCATTTTAAAATGGTTAAAGACGTTCTACCATCGCTTTTTCTCACAGCAGTTTAAGCGTTCCTGTCTGCCGGACGGACCGAAGGTCGGAAGCGTAGCGCTTTCTCCAAGAGGAGATTTGCGGATGCCGTCCGATGCCTGCGGGCAGTTGTGGATAAAACAGGTAGAGGAGCTTCCGTGACAGCACGTTTATTCAACGGTATCATCCATCTCGATGGTGATATCTGCGTCAACAGCTTTTTCCAATGAGGCGGTAATGGCGTTTAACAGAATCATGGAGGTATATTTGCTGTCATCGGAATATGTAATACCCTCTAAACTTTGGTTAGTGATAATCTGGTTCGCAAGGTCTTCGAAAGAAGGCTGAATCAGAGGATACATTGTTGTAATGGCCTCATCCAGATTCACCAGCCGTATGGAGTTGATATTTTCTTCATCAACGGTTACTTCTATTTCCACTACATTGTCATTGAGAATCAAAGAGGTCGTGTATATGCCGGGGACATAGCTGTTTGTCGAGGTTTGTGTCATGGTAGGCGCAATCTCTTTTTTCTCATCTTTAGGCAGAAACATAATAATGAGCAAGATGACAAAAAGGATACCAAGCACGGCAAAAATCCCGGTATATATCAACTCTTTTACATGCAGCACAACAATTTTGGTTTTGGAACTCATAAAAATATCCTCATAGAAAATCTTTTTATCAGTTTATGAGGTGAGAGAGCATATTATGACCGGAAATAGTGTGAGAAGAACTTCTAATTGCCTATGGCAATTTTCACTCATGCAGCAAAAGCCTGATTCTCAGGCTTGGCTGCTTCGCGAAGAAGTTCTAAGTCTCACACCGAAGAATGCCTAAAATGCGGCATTCTTCATCTCAATTTGAGAAAGGAACGTGGATATAAAAATGATGTTATATGAATTAAACGGCGTCTGGCAGGCGGATATCGGGGATGGAGCAAATTATACGATAAAACTTCCCGGTACGTTGGACGAAAATCAAATCGGGGAAAAAGAAGAGCCGCTTAAAACGCGTTTTACCAGAAAATATACATATGAGGGCGCTGCACGGCTGACAAGACAGTATTCTTTCGAAGCGCCCCAAGGTAAAAGGGTTTTTCTGGAAGCAGAGCGGGCAAGAGTCTTAAGACTTTTCATAGATGATAAAGAAGTGCCGCCTTTTGGAGAGCAGTCAATCAGTACTCCGCATATATTTGAGGTGACAGGGCTGTTAGAGGGAACACACAAAATGACATTGGTGTCAGATAATAGTTATCCGGGACTGCCGCGGGATGCTATTGTGAATTCGTCTGCCGCAGCGGACGAGACGCAGACAAATTGGAACGGTATTCTGGGGTATTTCAGACTGCGCGTGGAAGAGCCGGTATTTCTATCGGCAGTCCGCGTCTATCCTGCCGGAAATAAATTAACGGTAAAAGCGGAGATTTGTGCTGACAAAGGCTGGGATGGCATGCTTACCGTAAAGTCGGAAGCATTAAAGGAACCTGCATCCTTGCATGTGTCAGTAGAGGAAGGGATTTCGGAGGTTGTGTTGGATACCTTACCGCTTCGGGAAGACAGCAGACGGTGGGATGAAGAAGAGGGAAATCTTTATGAATTATGCGCTTCCTTATCGAATGGTGCATCGAAAACAGTGACATACGGCATCAGAGATTTTGGAAGCAGTCCGGATGGGCGCCTTATTTTAAACGGCAGGACGATATTCCTGCGCGGAGAAGCAAACTGTGCGGTATTTCCGGAAACGGGATATGAACCGATGTCCGTAGAGGAATGGAGAAGAGTTTTGGAAATATACCGTTCCTATGGCGTTAACTGTATGCGTTTTCATTCACATTGCCCTCCGGAAGCGGCATTTACGGCAGCAGACGAAATGGGGATGCTCATGCAGCCGGAATTGTCAAATTGGAACCCGAAAGATGCTTTGGAATCAGAGGAAAGCTTTTCTTATTACAGAACGGAGCTTACGGGTATTATACGGATGCTTGCCAATCATCCGTCTTTTGTCATGCTGACGCTTGGCAATGAATTATGTGCGTCAGAAAAAGGGCATGAGCATATGAGGGAACTTTTAATGATTGCAAAAAGTCTGGATGCCACCAGATTATATGCGGATGGTTCTAATGTGCAGTATGGGGAGATTGGCTGTGAGAAAGAGAGCGATTTTTATAGTTCTTTCCGGTATTATAAGAAAGATTTAAGAGGCATTTTTGAAAATGTGGAGGGATATCTGAACAAAAGTTATCCGAATGCCATGAC
>CAMWMM010000230.1 GCA_947175285.1 uncultured Lachnospiraceae bacterium | reverse complement strand
TCTCTGGATCTTCCTATGAGTGTTAATTGCGGAACTTTAGTTTGTGAGTTGATTGAAAAGGAAAATAAAGAAAAGCAGGAGGAGGTTGTTAGAAAGTTCAGTATTTTTGGACTGAATAATTACAAAAAATATTATCTTTGGGAATACAAAAATGCAGAAATAGTGGATATGGAGAACAAAGGTCTGACTTTCGTAGAGGAATGTGAATATGATGTGTCTGCAGATCTATATAAGATATTTGATCATTATAGTGAAAGACTTCCGCTATTGAGGGATTCTGAAAATTTTTGTGCCAGAATGGGACAATTGATATGCTGGGACGGTGATGAATATGTCGGTGCAGTAATTTATAGTGTTAATGGAAATGTCGCTACAGAAGAGTTTATTTATGTAGTCGAATCTGCACGGGGAAAAGGGTATGCCAAGGTATTGGAAAATAAATTTGTTAGTCATTGTATACATGCACTTCATCTGAAAAGAATTTATGCATGGGTAGAAATAAATAATACGAAGTCTGTTGTTTTACATCAGTCAGCTGGTTATCTGAAGACGGATCAATATAAACTGACATTGAAACGTGAGCATTTTGGATGTGAGGAAGTCTGATACATATAGGCAACGGATAGAAAGTGGGAAAAAAGACAAAGCGAAGGTGGATTATAAAAATGAAAGAAAAAATTGAGAAGATACTTGCAGAGATTGATGAGGAATTACTGACTTATTCTGGAGATCACATGCTGACAGACGGGGTAATCAATTCATTTGAATTGATTGGTCTGGTATCAGATTTGGAAGATGTGTTTGATATAGAAATTGATGCTGCTTATGTTGTGGAAAAATATTTTGGGAATAAAGACAGAATTATTACATTGATGGAACAACTTTTGGCATATGAGGAATAGGTAACTTTGCAAGGAATATCGAGGGTGACTGACATCAATGAAACTGTAATTATTTGAATAAGAAATGATAGACTATATAGAAAATTGAGGTAAAAATGAATTGTATTTTATAGAAAGGAAACATATGACGTCAGTTTATGAGCTGGCTGAGATTCCCAATCTGCCCCAGATGGCGTATCGGCATTTTATGGATTATGAGGACGAAGTGCTCTATCTGTTGAGCGGGGGTAAGATGGCGGGAGTTTTGTCTATTGGGGACTTAGAGCGATATTATGTCGGACAGAAAAGAGAGTTCAAAATTAATCAGCATTATATAGCATTAAATAAAATTGACTTCGGCGCAGCAGCAGATTTTTTTAGAACACACAAAACCATCAATGAGATGCCTGTCATTGCAGACAATGGGGAATTGTTGGGGGTTATCAGGGGAAAGAAAGAGAAATACTTAAGAAACGGGCAAAGACATTCTTTAAGATATGCCAGGAATGGCGGAGTCTGTTATGTGAGGGATGAAATTGAACGTTTTATTAATATGACAAAGGCAAGGGTTGTTTTATATACCTATTCCAATAGTAGCATTGTTAAAAATATGAATGTCAAGGAATATGGGAATAAGAAAAGACATGGAAATTGTACGGGTACATATCTGTGGAAAGGGCTTTCGTCCGAAGAATGGAAGGCGTTCTGGCAGTCGGAATATAGTGAAGAATTTGTTCAGGAATTTCAAAAGGAGAGGGCGGAGCATACGCCGGTATTGATGAATGGCGTGGCTTCGTATTCCGACAGGAAGGGAAAATTTTTCCATTTTAAAGATGGATACAGAGTTACACCAGACAATCCTTTAGGAATGAATAGGAGAATCATTATGTTCGGACCATGTATTGTGGTTGGGGCATACTGTAGAGATGATCAGACAATTGAAGCTTATCTGCAAAGTAATTTGATTAAGGATGGTTACATGGAATGGGGTGTTTTAAATCGTGGGGCATATTCCCCGGAACAATGTTATGGACATCTGTTTATCCAGGAATTGTCAGGGGATGATATTGTTATGATTATATGTGAAGAACAATGGAAACCAGATAAATATTTGGACAGACTTGTCCTTCAAGGTGATTTGACGCTGGATTTCTTAAGAGTACCGAATTTGGCAGATTATCTTGTGGATATCCCGTCACACTGCAATTATATAGTCAATCAACAACTGGCAGAACGAATATACAAAGATATCCGTCAGACAGGGTTGCTTGATACATATAAAGAAACAGGGGTACCTGAAAGACTGCAGGATTATTATATTAACTGGGATGTGCATGAATATTTTATAAAATATTTTAAACAGTATGGATTACACAAAGAATCGGGCGATGTACAGACAGGGGCAGTTGTCATGAATTGTAACCCTTTTACGAAGGGACACAGATATCTGATTGAGCAGGCGCTTGATATAGTGGACAAACTATACTTGTTCGTTGTGGAGGAAGACAAATCCTATTTTAAGTTTGAAGACCGATTCAATATGGTTAAAGCAGGCGTATCCGATTTGGAGAATATTCATGTGGTTCCTTCTGGTAAATATGTTATATCAAAAGATACATTTGCCCAATATTTCGAGAAAGAATGTGTACAATCAGTGGAAAGCATGGATTATGACCTTTATATTTTCGGGGCGGTGGTAGCCGCAGAATTAGGAATCCAATATCGTTTTGTGGGGGAGGAGCCTTTTGATAAGGTGACAAGGCAGTATAATGAGACAATGAAACGGATTTTGCCGGGGTTTGGCGTTGAAGTTATTGAATTCCCTCGAAATTCACTGAACAAAAATGGAGAAATCATCAGTGCAACTTTGGTACGAAAGGCGATAAAAGAAAAGGATATGGACATGATCGAAAAACTTTGCCCAAATAGTACTTGTAACTATTTGAAAAAATGTTTGTGAAAATAAACTTAACAAATATGTTAATACTATTTATTGGTATTACTGATCTAGATAAGGGAGAAGAGGATAAAAATGAGCGTAACAGAAGAATTTTTCTTTATTCATTCGAAAAATTTGGAAAATGTGAACAGCAGATTATATGGTTTTTGCATTGACACTGCAGGAAGGGATATGGATGGGATCTTAAATGATGCGGATGCTCATACCAAAACTTATAACGGCTGTTTTGTTCTGGTACAAGATAAGGAAAAGTATATTTATATTAGTCAGGATTTTATCGGCTGTTATGGGCTTTATCTGTTTCGAAAAGATGACTATTTTGCTATATCGAATTCCTTTCATTATTTATTGGATCATATCAGGCAGACTTTTCCATTAACGGTCAATATGGATTATATGAAATGTTTTATATTGTACAGACTATCTCCATCCTGTTCAGAGACTATGATCAATGAGGTTGAAATGCTTCCTAGGAATGTATCAGTGATTATTGACAAGGAAAGTAAAACATTGTCTATATATAAAAAAATAATGGAAGATGAGATAGTGGAGCTTGATTCTGATAAAGGCATGGAAGCTTTGGATAACTGGTATTACAGTTGGACGAATTTTATCCGAAACTTATGTGCGAAGACAGATAAGGTTACAGTGGATTTATCCGGTGGGATGGATTCGAGGCTCACTTTTCTACTCTTCCTGTGTTCTGGTGTGGACTTAAATAAGATCAGGGTAAATTCTACAGATGATGGATTGGCAGTTCATGCGGAAGATTTTGAGATTGCCCAGGCAGTAGCAAAAAGATATAAATTTGAGCTGAATAAAACATTCCCCATCGAATATATAGCATTTTCCCTGAGGGATACAATCGAGCTGTCTTTTTACACAAAGCTTGGATTCCATAAAGAGATGTATTTTAAGAGAAGTTACTGTGGGGATACAGTTTATGCCTTTTCGGGAGGAGGAGGCGAAGCAATAAGGGGTTACCATACTTATTCAAAAAAGAAGTTTTTCGAAGATTGTCTGTCAATGCAGAGTGCTCTTGGTTTGGATATAGATTTTATGGATGGGGTAAAAAATGTTGTAGACCATGGAGAAGATTTGGTCAATGACATCCGCGGATGCGTTAATGAAAGGGAATTTGGCCGTCATTTTTATAAACAGGGGACAATGCGGAATCATTTTGGTAAGTCTATGGTAGAGCAATATCTGGCTAACAGAATGCGGATCGCACCCCTTATGGACATGAACCTACATAAAATTCGTCTCAGTGCCGAAGATGCCGATCTGCTTATGGCGCTCATTTATATCCGTTATTGTCCGGAACTGCTGGATTTTAAATTTGACAGGGGACACAGCATTGATGAGAAATCGGTCAAGGCAGCAGAAAGGATAAATAAAAAGTATCCGTTTATGGAATCCTTGGAAAAACAGAAATATTTTTCCGATATAGATATTTACTTTGAATACAAACCGTTTGCGGAACCAGCAGTTAAGGATGGAACGAACCAGCCGGATGAATGGTGCAGAAAAGTGTTTCATTCGGAATATATTAAACAAAATATTTGCCGTTTAGTTTCGGGGGGATTCTATGAGCATGCTGGCAAATTCGCGAAAACGCATAGCTATCAATCACTGAGGGCAATATGTGTGGCCATTGCAATTGCCAAGGTTGATTATGATGTGGTATCTGGACAAAATATAGGTAACACAAGTATTTATGATTTTTTAGAGAAGATGGCAGAGGGGAATTATTATGAGTAGCTTTATGACAGCTTATGGTTTAGCAAGTATCATGCTGTGTGTAGGCATGCTTTTACGTGCTAAAATCAATTTTTTTCGGAATATGCTTGTGCCTGCCAGCGTCATAGGTGGTGTGATTGGTTTTATATTTATGAATATCTTGGTTGAAACGGGAGTTACTATAGGGACGGATCCGAAGATGTATACTGCTATTGTAGATGAACTTTTTACGGTGTCGTTTATATCAATTAGCTTAACGAGTACGCCTAAGGATACAGATATGACCCCCAAAGTAATGGTAAGGGGAATTGTTGGTTTAGGATTGGTCTGGTGTCTGCTTTATGCTCTAACTCCGCTGATTGCATCAGCGCTGATATCAATTATGAAGGGTTCAGATATGGATATGATGTATGGAATGCTGGTTCCGTTTGCTTTTTGCCAGGGTCCTGGACAGTCCGCAGCATATGGTGCCATATTTGAAAAGTATGGATGGAATAATGCAGCTACGGTTGCCATTGCATTTTCTGTTGTGGGATTTATTGCGGCTTTTTTAGTAGGGATACCTTTGGCAAAGATTGGAATAAAAAAAGGAATTGCTAAAAATTGCGGAAGAATAGAAGAAAGTGTGTTGAGAGGATATTTTACCAGAGAAGAGCAGACAGTCTATATGGTAAAAGATACTACCTGCAACAGCAATATTGAAACACTGGCATTCCATTTTGCCCTGATTGGGATATGTTACATACTGGCGGTTGGAATTGCGAGGGTTTTGTCATACATTCCCGGATTTTTGGGGACGTCCATGAGTAGCATGATGTTTATGAACGGCATGTATGCCGCGTATATAGTGAAGTGGCTTATGAAAAAACTGAAGCTGGATTTTTTGCAGGAGAATAATCTGCAGGGCAAGATTACAGGATGGACAGCTGATTATCTGGTTGTATGCGCATTTATGTCGGTGTCGCTTAACATTATAAGGGAGTGGATTGTACCAATCCTTATGGTTTCAACGGTAACTACAATGGTGACATTTATTGTCTGTCTCTATTTTGGGCAGCGTTTTGGCGGGATAAATGATTTTGAACGGACATTAGGGTTGTATGGGACATGTACGGGAACGGTTCCAAGTGGTATTGCGCTTGTCAGAATTGTTGATCCGGATTTCCATACAACCACAAGCATAGAAATTGGTGCATGCAATTTGGTCATGCTTGCAAGTACACCGGTTTATATTATTATTCTTGCCCTGGCAGCAGGAAGTATAGATATGATGTCCGCAATGTTGGGACTTTTTGGGTGTGTCATAGTTTATTTGGTTGTCTTAAAACTGTCAAAAGTATGGGGAGAGAAAACCTTTAGCTGGAAATAGGTTGGAGAAGGTTAGGGAATTTATGGAACGAATTTTGTATAATGGCAGAATTATAACAATGGAGAAAAGCAGTGCGGAAAGAGAACTAATGGAAGCGCCGGAAGCTGTCTGGGTAAAAGATGGCAGAATAAAAGCGGTGGGACGGTTTGGCGAAATAGAAAAAGCGGCGGGAAAAAATGCGGTAAAGCAGGATTTGAATGGGAAATGCCTGATGCCGTCCTTTATAGATACACACAGCCATATTATGATGAATGGCTATGTGGCAGGTTTTGCGGATTTGTCCGAATGTCAGTCTTTTGATGAGATTATTGCTGTCCTTAAAGATTATATGATGATGCATAATTTAACTGGAGAAGATGTGTTGTATGGATTTGGGTATGACCATAACTTCCTGAAGGAAGATGCACATCCGGATAAAAGAGTATTGGACAGGGTAAGTAAGGAGATACCAATATTTGTCTTACATATTTCGGCGCATTTGGCGTGTGCCAATTCAAGGGCTCTTGAATTGGCGGGAATCAGCTCAGATACGCCAAATCCGGAAGGTGGAATCATTGGCAGACTGCCATTCGGTAATGAACCCAGTGGTTATGTGGAAGAAGCGGGAATGAATGCTCTTCAAAGAGTTATTATGCCAAGGTTAAAGATAGATTCTTTGCATTTTCCACAAAAAATGCAGGAGATTTATTTAAGCAATGGAATTACTACAGCGCAGGATGGAGCATCTATGGGGGCAGATATAAAAGCGTTACTGGACATTAGTGCATCGGGAAGTCTGAAACTGGATGTTGTGTCATATCCATTGATGACAGGTGACGGAATGGATGTCATGGCAGATATGACAGACTACGCTGGTTATAGAAACAGATTCAGGATGGGCGGCTATAAGCTTGTTTTGGATGGCTCCCCACAAGGACGGTCAGCATGGATGTCCGAACCGTATCAGGGAGGAGATGGGAAGTACTGTGGGTATCCGTGGATGAAAGAAAATGAGGTATCAGAGTATGTGAAACGGGCAGTGATGGAAGGAAAACAGATTTTGGCACACTGTAATGGTGATGCTGCCAGCGGGCAATTCATTCAGGCGTATGAAAAAGCCTTAACAGAAGTGGAATGCAAAAGAAATCTCAGACCTGTAATGATACACTGCCAGACTGTCAGAAATGACCAGTTAGATAAAATGGCGAAACTGAATATGATCGCATCTATCTTCGTAGGGCATGTCTGGTATTGGGGAGATACCCATTTAAAGAATTTTGGGATAGAGAGAGGAAATCATATCAGTCCTGTAAAAGATGCAATGGACAGGGGCATCATGGTTACTTTCCACCAGGATACACCTGTTACAAAACCAGATATGCTGCATTCAGTATGGGCTGCTGTCAACAGGGTGAGCAGGGGTGGAAACATAATTGGAGAAGAGCAGACAGTTGATGTATATGCAGCGTTAAAGTCTGTGACGATTAATGCTGCATATCAATATTTTGAAGAGGATTTCAAAGGAAGCATAGCAAAAGGAAAGAGAGCTGATTTGGTGGTTCTGGACGATTCGCCTCTGGAAGTTGCCAAGATGGAAATTAGAAATATTAAAGTGCTGGAA
>CAMWMM010000229.1 GCA_947175285.1 uncultured Lachnospiraceae bacterium | reverse complement strand
ACGAGGTTTTTGTCAGGGCATGTAAAACCGTATTTTCGGAACCGCCCGTTGATATTCTGTATGAAGAAGAGATAGCGATTCCTGCGGATGGCAAAGTATTCAGCGTGGAATATCTGCCGGGGCAGTTCGACCAGAGAGCGGACTCTGCGGTACAGTGCGTGGAATTTTTGAGCGCGGAGGAAGAACCGGTTATCAAAACGGCCGTAACCTATTTGATAACGGGACAAATATCCGATGATGAATTTGCAAAAATAAAAGCCTACTGCATTAATCCGGTTGATTCAAGAGAGACGGATATGGTAAAACCGGATACGCTGCTTACGGTATATGAAGAGCCGGAAGAAATTGCGGTGTTTGCAGGATTTCAGTCCATGCCTGAAGCGGAACTTCGGAAATTGTATGATTCACTTGGGCTTGCCATGACCTTTAAGGATTTTCTTCATATTCAGAAGTATTATCAAGGGGAAGAACACAGAGACCCGACCATGACGGAAATCCGTGTGCTCGATACTTACTGGTCAGACCACTGCCGTCATACGACTTTTTCTACGGAATTAAAGGATATTGCTTTTGCGGACGGGTATTATCAGAAACCGATTCGGGAAACTTATGAAGACTATCTGGCGAAAAGAGAGGAAATTTTTGCAGGCAGGGACGATAAATTTGTCTGCCTGATGGATTTGGCGTTAATTGCCATGCGTAAATTAAAGAAAGACGGAAAACTGGACGATATGGAGCAGTCCGATGAAATCAATGCCTGTTCGGTTGTCGTTCCCGTGGAAATGGATTACGGTGACGGGCCTGTTACGGAAGAATGGCTTGTCTTTTTCAAGAATGAAACGCATAACCATCCAACGGAAATAGAGCCTTTCGGCGGTGCGGCGACCTGTCTTGGCGGCGCCATTCGCGACCCGCTTTCCGGCCGTGGATATGTTTATCAGGCGATGCGTGTTACCGGCGCGGCGGATCCGACAGTGCCCGTAGCGGATACGTTAAAAGGAAAATTATCACAAAAGAAGCTGGTACGCGGCGCGGCAAGCGGTTATTCTTCTTACGGAAACCAGATTGGTCTTGCAACAGGTCTGGTAAAAGAAATTTATCACCCTGATTACGTGGCGAAAAGAATGGAAATCGGTGCGGTTATGGGTGCGGCGCCGAGGAAAAATGTCATTCGTGAGACATCAGACCCGGATGATATCATCATTCTTTTAGGCGGCAGAACCGGACGTGACGGCTGCGGCGGTGCGACGGGTTCTTCCAAAGTGCATACGGAAAGCTCCATTGAAACATGCGGAGCGGAAGTGCAGAAAGGAAATGCGCCGACGGAACGTAAGATTCAGAGATTATTCCGCAGAGAGGAAGTCAGCAGACTGATTAAGAAATGTAATGACTTTGGTGCGGGCGGCGTTTCTGTAGCGATTGGTGAATTGGCGGACGGTCTGATTGTGGATTTGGATAAAGTGCCGAAGAAATATGCAGGACTTGACGGTACGGAACTTGCGATTTCGGAATCACAGGAGAGAATGGCAGTCGTTGTTTCTCCGAAAGATGTAGAATCCTTCCTTGGTTATGCGGCAGAGGAAAATCTGGAAGCCGTTGTGGTGGCGCATGTGACGAAAGAACCAAGACTGGTGTTAAAGTGGCGCGGAAAAGAAATCGTCAATATTTCCAGAGCTTTCCTCGATACTAACGGCGCACATCAGGAAACAGCGGTGCGTGTGGATATGCCTGCTGAAGAAGAGAATTACCTGAAAAAAATCTCCGTTCCTGCGGTAGAGGCTGCTCTGAAGCAGGGCGATGTAAAAAAAGCTTGGCTTACTTTATTAAATGATTTGAATGTCTGCTCCCAAAAGGGACTTGTGGAAATGTTTGACGCCTCTATCGGCGCGGGCAGTGTTTATATGCCATACGGCGGTAAATACCAGTTGACGGAAACGCAGGCAATGGTTGCGAAGCTTCCGGTACTGAAAGGTAAGACTGAAACCGTAACCATGATGAGTTACGGTTTCGACCCGTATCTTTCCAGTTGGAGTCCTTATCACGGCGCAATTTATGCAGTAACGGAATCCATGGCAAAGATTGTGGCAAACGGCGGTGATTATAAGACTATCCGCTTTACCTTCCAGGAGTATTTCAGACGTATGACGGAAGACGCCGGACGCTGGAGCCAGCCTTTTGCGGCGCTGCTTGGTGCATATAAGGCGCAGCTTGCCTATGGACTGCCTTCTATCGGCGGAAAAGATTCCATGTCCGGAACATTTAACGATATTGATGTGCCCCCGACACTCGTATCTTTTGCAGTTGATATCAGTAAAAAGCAGAACATTGTTACGCCGGAGTTGAAAAAAGCCGGAAATAAACTTGTGCATTTTAAGATTGCTAAAGATGAATATGATTTGCCTGTTTTTGAAAAAGTTATGCAGATGTATGATGCGATACTGACATTGATGTCAGAAAAGAAAATCGTATCAGCGTATGCTCTTGATGCAAAAGGTGTGGCGGCAGCAATCAGCAAAATGGCTTTCGGAAATAAACTTGGTGTCATGATAGAGAAAGATGTACAGCTTTTTACTAACGGGCTGGGTGATATTGTTGCAGAAATGCCTGCTGAGGCGGCAGCACAGCTTGCTCGCAGCGGACTGGATTTTACGCTTATCGGTGAAGTGACAAAAGAGGCAGCTTTTGTATGCGGCGACGTCAGAATTACGATGGATGAGGCATTGCAGGCATGGACTTCTAAATTAGATAAGGTATTCCCTTATACTGCCGGTAAAGATAAGAGTCCGGTAGAGTCCAAAGTATATCAGGCGGATAATATTTATGTATGTAAGCATAAAGTGGCAAGACCTACCGTCTTTATTCCGGTATTTCCGGGAACAAACTGTGAATACGACAGTGCAAAAGCATTTGAAAATGCCGGAGCGGATGTTATCACAAAAGTATTTAAAAATATGACTGCGGAAGATATCAGGGAGAGCGTGGAAGTATTTGAAAAAGCTATCGGACAGGCACAGATTATCATGTTCCCCGGCGGCTTTTCAGCAGGTGATGAACCGGACGGTTCCGCCAAGTTCTTTGCAACGGCTTTCCAGAATGAAAAGATGAAAGAAGCTGTTATGAAGTTACTGCAGGAAAGGGACGGTCTGGCACTTGGTATTTGTAACGGTTTTCAGGCGCTGATTAAACTTGGTCTTGTGCCTTATGGTGAAATTGTAGGACAGAAAGAAGATTCTCCGACACTGACCTTTAACACCGTCAACCGTCATATATCCAAGATGGCATATTTGAAAGTCGTTTCCAATAAATCACCCTGGCTGCAGGGCGCAGTTGTAGGAAATACTTATGTAAACCCGGCATCGCATGGAGAGGGACGTTTTGTAGCTTCAAAAGAATGGCTCGAGAAACTTTTTGCAAACGGACAGGTCGCTACCCAGTATGCGGACGCGGACGGTAATGTTTCCATGGATGAAGAGTGGAATATCAATGGTTCCTATGCTTCTATTGAGGGAATCACTTCTCCTGACGGACGGTGCTTTGGCAAGATGGCACATTCCGAAAGACGGGGAGATGCCGTTGCCGTTAATATTTACGGTGAACAGGATTTGAAGATATTTGAATCAGGTGTTTTGTATTTTAAATAAGTAGTGATTGACTCCCCAAAGACGGAAAGCTTTTGGGGAGTTTATCTATATATTTGTTTTAAAGAGCAGGGCAAAAGTATGCGGAAACAAACACGGTCAGCAGAATTTACAAAAACCATGAAAAAGACGCATAAAATCTGGCTGCCGGATATGCTTCATTATCACAATGAATTATTGCAGGCGGCTTTTTTATCATGCGGCTATCAGTTGGAAATTTTACCGGAATATGAGAAGCTTCCGGAATATTCGCTGCGTTATATCAGCAGTGACTATTGTTATCCTACCGTATTGATTCTGGGACAGGTGATAGCGCATGCACAGTCCGGTAATTGCGATGTGCGGCGTACTGCTTTTATGGAGCCTCAGACGGGAGGCGCATGCCGTGCCGGGAATATTTATAACGCCATGATGGAGTGTCTTGCCAAAACCGGTTTTCCACAGATTCCGGTTATCTCTCTGAATGCTTTCGGAGAGGAAAAGCATGCGGGTTTTACCATTACGCCAAAACTTCTCTTTGGCGCGGTTGCGGCGGTTTGTTATGGGGATTTGCTGATGATGTTAGTACAGCAGACTCGTCCCTATGAGGCGACGCAGGGAGAAGCCGAAGAATGCAGGCGTAAGTGGATTGGGATTTTGTCGGAAGATATCAAAAAAGGCGGAAATCTTTCAAGTGTAAAGAGGAAAGAGCGGTATCGGGAGATTGTGAAAGACTTTGAAAAAATCCCGCGCCAGGAGAGAAAGCTGACAAAAGTCGGCATTGCAGGAGAAATTTACATGAAATTTTCTCCTGTCGGAAATGAACATCTGGAAGAATTTTTACAGCAGGCGGATTGTGATTACCGTTTGGGCGGTTTTATCAATTATGCTATTTATCTGGTAGACAGTGAACTGGAAAAAGAGTGTGCGCAAAGTGCACGGAAGACATATATACGGGTTTATCGGATGATTTTACATTATCTGAAAAAGATACAGAAGGATTTATATCAGATTGTGGATGCTTCCAGAGTGTTTCAACCGGACGCTTTGTTTGATGAAATCAAGGAATATTCCGGCAGGATTATTAACAGCGGCTGCAATGTAGGGGATGGCTGGCTGGTTGCCGGGGAAGTAGTTGACTTAATTAGTCAAGGATATGACCATATTTTGATTCTGCATCCCTTTGGGTGTCTGGTGAGTCATGTTTGTATCCGGGGCATTATGAAGAAACTGCATCAGGAATTTCCGAAGGTCAATATTCAGTCGATAGAGTATGATTATGACTCGTCGAAAACATTACGCGAAAGCAGAATTTTGATGGGATTGGGCAATTTTTAGGGGATTATGTAATTGCTATCCTGTCATCTCCTATGCTATAATAAACGCGGTCCGGTGGACGGCGTTACGTTAGCCTTGCGGTTAACGTACAAGAATTGCTGGGGCAATTCTTGCCAAGTTGCACAAACATTAGAGAAAGGGCATGGTTATTGAATGAAGGCATTCTTAGTTTTGGAAGACGGCACCGTATTTGAAGGAAACCATATCGGTGCGCAGAAAGAAATCATCAGTGAAATCGTGTTTAATACATCCATGGCGGGGTATTTGGAAGTACTGACTGACCCATCCTATGCAGGACAGGCCGTATGTATGACATATCCGCTTATTGGCAATTACGGTATTTGTAAGGAGGATATGGAGTCGGGAAAGCCCTGGCCGGATGGTTTTATTGTCAGGGAGCTGAGCAGAGTACCGAGTAATTTCAGATGTGATATGACAATTCAGGAATTTTTAGAGCAAAACGGCGTACCGGGCATTGCGGGTATTGATACAAGGGCATTAACAAAAATCCTGCGTGAAAAGGGCACGATGAACGGCATGATTACGACAGATGAAGCATGTCTGGATGATGCATACCGCGAAAAAGAGATTCTTCCGAAATTAAAAGAGTATACGACAGGGAAAGTTGTAGAAATTGTAACCTGTAAAGAAAAATATGAAATAAAAGGTACGGAAGATATTGCGGAAAACGGACCTGTTTCCGGCAGTTCTTCCTTTAACAGGGCGGATTATGATGCCGGAATACGGGAGAAAAAACCGAGTATGGTACGGGAACTGAACGGCAGGGGATTGAAAGTAGCCCTGCTTGATTTGGGTGCAAAAGGCAATATCGCAAAATCCTTGGCGGCAAGAGGCTGTGATGTAACCGTTTATCCGGCATGGACGACGGCGGAAGAAATCATAGCATCAAAACCGGACGGCATTATGTTAAGCAACGGACCGGGAGACCCGAAGGAATGCACGGGCGTCATAGAAGAGATAAAGAAGCTATATGATACGGAGATTACGATTTTTGCTATCTGTCTGGGACATCAGTTGATGGCACTGGCAACCGGAGCGGATACGTTTAAGATGAAATACGGACACCGGGGCGGCAACCATCCTGTAAAGGATTTGGAGAGCGGAAGAGTTTATATTTCTTCTCAGAATCATGGATATGTGGTGAATACGGAGAAACTGAATCCGGAAGTGGCGGTGCCTGCCTTTATCAATGTCAATGACGGCACGAATGAAGGGCTTTCCTATACCGGTAAAAATATTTTTACTGTGCAGTTCCATCCGGAGGCGTGTCCGGGGCCGCAGGATTCGGGGGATTTGTTTGACAGGTTTATTACCATGATGAAGGCAAAAAGTAACTCTAAGCAAGCATAGGACGCTTGCTAAGAGTTACTAAGTTTTGCCTGACAGAATGCATAAAGAGCATTCTGTCGGGTTGTGGAAGAAGTTAGATATAGAGTTAAGATGGGGAGGAAAGAAGAATGCCGAAGAATCCGAATGTAAAAAGAGTATTGGTGATTGGTTCCGGTCCGATTGTAATCGGGCAGGCAGCGGAATTTGACTATGCGGGTACGCAGGCGTGCCGTTCCTTAAAGGAAGAGGGAATGGAAGTTATTTTAGTCAATTCTAATCCGGCGACGATTATGACGGACGGTGATATTGCAGATAAAGTTTATATTGAACCTTTGACAGCGAAGGTGTTAGAGCAGATTATTATTAAGGAAAAACCGGACAGCCTTTTGCCGAATATGGGCGGACAGGCAGGTTTGAATCTGGGTATGGAACTGGATGAATCCGGATTTTTAAAAGAGCATGGCGTCACGCTTCTTGGTACGACGGCAAAGACGATTAGGAAAGCGGAAGACCGTTTGGAATTTAAGGAAACTATGGAGAAAATCGGAGAACCATGTGCACCGT
The DNA here is from genome assembly GCA_947175285.1 of uncultured Lachnospiraceae bacterium. The sequence continues at coordinate 715 of CAMWMM010000229.1, read as the reverse complement.
CCTTAGTTGTGGAAAATATCCAAGACGGCGTTGTGTTTGCCAAAAAAATCGGTTATCCGGTTGTGCTTCGCCCGGCATATACGCTGGGAGGTTCCGGCGGCGGTATTGCGCATAATCAAGTGGAACTGGAAGAAATTCTGGCGAACGGTCTGCGACTTTCCCGTGTAGGACAGGTTTTGGTGGAACGCTGTATTGCAGGATGGAAAGAAATCGAGTATGAGGTAATGCGTGATGGTGCGGGCAACTGCATTACCGTATGTAATATGGAAAATATCGACCCGGTAGGCGTTCATACGGGCGACAGTATTGTTGTTGCGCCGTCTCAGACGCTGGGTGATAAAGAATACCAGATGTTAAGGAGTTCCGCTCTTAATATTATCAATGAATTGGAGATTACGGGCGGATGTAACGTGCAGTTTGCCCTGCATCCGACCAGTTTTGAATACTGCGTGATTGAAGTAAATCCGCGTGTAAGCCGTTCCTCTGCTCTTGCGTCTAAGGCAACGGGGTATCCGATTGCCAAAGTAGCGGCAAAGATTGCGCTCGGTTATACACTGGATGAAATTAAAAATGCAATCACAGGAAAGACTTATGCAAGTTTTGAGCCGACGCTTGACTATTGCGTCGTAAAAATACCAAGACTGCCGTTCGATAAGTTTATTACGGCAAAACGAACACTTACAACACAGATGAAAGCGACCGGAGAGGTTATGAG
>CAMWMM010000228.1 GCA_947175285.1 uncultured Lachnospiraceae bacterium | reverse complement strand
TACCATGCTTCTCCACCATGGCACGTTCAAATGCCCCTTCCTCTAATAATCTTTTTTCAGGATCTGCATATTTCGATAGTATACCAATGGGAATATCATCCAGAACATCTTCGTCATCTATAAAAGTTACAATCGCTTTTTGTTTTGTCTTTGGCGCTGACTCCAGCAACTGTACTGTGTTGCCGTCATAATAGCCGGTAATTTCTCTCATACCAAATAGCTCCTTTTGTAATAGAGGTATGTTTATTATACACAGTTTTAACGTCAAATACAATTGCAGAATAAATAGCAGCCCGTACTTTATTATCTATAATATGGATGCTTTTTATATGTCATTATCGTGCTATCCTATAATTTAGAAGCCTTCATTGATGGCGGCAGCATGACAACATGCTTTGCCTCACCGTCCTCCATAATCTTTTTGCGCACGGCAATATAATACTTTTCAGTTGTAGATTCCAAATCTCCAATATATGCGGCAATTTCTTTCACTCGTGCACCATTTTCGTACATACGGGTAGCAAAAGTTCTCCGGAAAATATGTAATCCACCTTTTAAGTCCGTTAATCCGGCATTTTTGAAGATAGTAGCCATTCGATGCTCCAAATTTGTTGCAGTATTAGGCTTACCAGTTCTGGTTTTTACAATAACTTCATCCGAACAATCTGACTTGCTATTTTCTTTTATCTTTTGCAATATACCCAGTGCTTCATCTGTCAGCTTGATTTTTCGCGCCTTTTCATTCTTAGTTGTTCCCTCTACTACAACATAATTATTACATCCACTTCTTTCCTTACTCCTGTTTTTCGCAACAGAGCGACTTTTCTCAATGTTTAAAAAGCCACCTTGAAAATCTACATCTTTCCATCTAAGTGCAAGCATTTCACCGCATCGCATACCTGTATGCAGGAGAAGCATTCCATACAAACCAGCATCATATTTAAAGCGTCCGGTCTTTTCATTAATAGAAAGAGCCTCTTGCTCAAATAATTTCTGTTCTTCATCAGAAAGGACTTTAACATCTGCTTCATCCACAGAGCGCTGTCGCATTTTCCAAATGCGTTTAACTAAAGTATCTTTAATGGAAATAACAGGGTTAGCTTCTAATTTTCCTTGCATAATCGCCCACTTATATGCAGCATTCAATACATCGAGCGTTTTCTCGATTGATGAGGCTGATAATTGCCCTGCACGGATTAATCCAGTTATATAATCATCTACATCTGCAACTTTTACGGTTTGCACCTGTAACCTGCCTATAGGATATTTTGCGATATGATTATAAATGGTACACTCTCTGCGGTCTATAGATTTAGGTTTAAGTTCAGACTGTTTTACCTGATATAGCAAATGTGATTCACACAATTCCACAACCGTCATCCCCGCTGAAATTCTTTCAGCATTTTTCTGTTTTTCCCATTCAGCTTCTTTCTTCTTCATTGCACGAATACATGCAGTCCTAGTGTCAGCGGTTACGGTTAATACTTTCCGTCCTCCATTATCTTTATAGCCGACACTTTTTCTATGGGTAACTGTTCCATCCGCATTTTGGGTAAAGCTGCCTTCACCTTTTGCATTTCTTTGTTTCTTTTCCATACCAATCCCTCCAAATAGAAAAGCCGAAGTTTTCCTCGGCTTTTCTTTATAATTCATAATTTAAATTCGCGATATGTATACCGTTGAATCCATTTTTGCAGTTCCTCTGGCGCTACATAATACCGCCTCCCTATTTTGATGGATGGGAAACCTTTTGCGTGCATTAAGTTATATGCTCGGTCACGCCCTACATTTAGCTCTTTCTGTAAATCCTTTGTTCCTAAAAGCATTCTTCTCACCTCCCGCTACTATTTTTATGAATACATTCCTAAAAATGATATATCAGTTCATATATTGGATTTACTTGGCAGCATTCTTTTATTCAACTACGAGTCGCAGTGCAAAAATCTACCCTTTATCGCTTATATCGCAGTATGCTTCAATTACTTGGCGCGAAATTACATAATGCCTTCTATTCCAATAAGTCTTTTGCGTTCTTCCACCGCTGTTATCTGTTTCTAATACTCCTGCATCAAATAATGCATCCGAAAGCACTTTCCGGCTAATTGTTCGTCCCAAATACTTAATCATTCCATAATACAACGCAGAACCAGTTACATAGTATCGCCCATACTCAATAAGAAAGTTCTTTCCGTCTGGTGCATAGAACCGCCTATTACTTACCATCACCAGATACATGTTATCGCTGTTTAGCATTTTATAGATCTCTCGTACATAATCAATTTTTTGCTCATGAATTGCAAAACGAATTTCCTTATGTTGTCTAACTGCTTTCTCATATAAAACACTTTCAAATTGTTCTCGCGCACTATATGCTTCGTCTCCATTACACATGTATTTTCTGTAAAGGAATTCCACCAATTGCATATATTTGACATGATCTGCAATTCGTGTATCTGCATTAAGTCCTTCCGGATACTGATATTTTTGCAAAAAATATTCGATATCCTTTATAACGGAGTCATAATTCTCCATTAAACTTTGTACAAAACACTCTGATACTTGAGCCATCATATAATCCGGTATGCATCCGCATTTTTTCCATAATTCCGCTTTTTCTTCCGATTTCAAATCTGGAATATCCAATTGGAATATACGATCTCTCCCACTTAATATAAGTTTTTCTGGCATTTGTTCAGCAGTAATGATAATTCCAGTTTTATACCATTTTTTATCTCCATACCTTGCAATGATATTTAACAGATCAGCTTTCCGGTTGTTGCCATATTGGGTCGCCGACAAAAAAACATCATCAATTAATAAATTCATGCCTGTTAATAATTTCATTTTCTCTTCTAACACCTTCGTCTTCGGCAAGAGATAAAACGGCACTTCCTGCAGTTCTTCTTGCTCCAAAATAAATGTAACTATTCTTGCCAGTGTTGTCTTAAAATTCCCCATACGTCCTGTTATCACTAAAATCATATTAGGGAAAATACCCAATACACCAAGAAACATAGATACAATAGGTAACAAAGAATAATAAAATAGTATCTCTGTAACACCATGTTTTAAAGTAATAAATGAAGAAGCCTGCTGTAGCAATTCTCTCTTGCTATAGTCAGGACTTCTTTTTAATAGAACTCCTGAATTATCTTTAACTTGCACTACCTCTGATGTTGCACATTTAAAAAATATTTTTTTCCCTATCAAATATCCTTTTCCTTGAGAAAAATCCTGTAGTCCTTGCATAATATGCACCCCATTTCATATTTTACTTGCTATTTTGATACAAATTCATCATTCTAGCACCTTGTAGGTAGTATCAATATATCTTTCTCGCGCGCCTTTTTTCCCGAACTGCTTTTTATAAAAACTTCTAAACTCTTGGCAAATCACCTTCAACGTATCTTCTGGAGCTGAAATTCCTAAACCTACGGCGATATATTTAATTATTTTTTTAAGCATATTCACCCCTATTTTCAAGTCTTTCTGCTTCCTTTTCAACTCATTAAACATTACGAGTAATTTTTTGATTGCTTCCGACTGCTCTTTAATTGTCTTTCGCAGCTCCTTGTTCTCACGGCGTAAACTCCGGTGTTCTTTCTTAATATGCCGTAACTTATGCTCTTCCCTCATCATTTTTCTTTCTAAAACATCTATTCTTCCATTAACTGCTGCCAATTCTTTTTCAATATATACATCCGTCTGCCTACCAATTTCCTCAGCACGATCTGAGAACTGTTTACACGCTTCAGGCGTTAACCTGTCCTCTTCTCTCATGAACTGAGTTTCCTCCATTCTGCTATTTTCATAACATGATGAGGGAGATGTTTTCTTCCACATATCCTCCACCTCTTTAGCAATAAGAAATTTTAATTCTCTTTTCTTCATATTTTTACCTCCAATTAAATTTTTCTCTGCAAACTACATTCACATTCACTTAACGACAAAAGCAATAAGTTTTTGAATGATATATCATAGTTATACACTTCGGAAATTTCCTTAGCTAAACATAAATGTTATTTTATATTTACATTCAACACTGTTCATAATAAAATAGAAAAATAATGTACATCATCTTTAAATAATTATTATAATGGTTTATTTTTATAACAAACCTACAAAAAGTGAAAAAGCGATATGCGGAGGAAAATATGTATTACGATATTATCAATTTATTAAGAAATATAGAGCCAATCCAATTAAGCGACCCTCACAAACCACCATGTGAATCAATACAAGAGCAAATAGCTCAGCTACCTACTTTAGAAACCAAATTAGAAGCCGAATCAGAAACCGAAAAGAGATTACACTTTCAAAATAATCTACTCCCAGACTTATTGAGTACCTATTTATATGCATTAAAATACAGTCTGGAATATATTGGCTCTCTCCCTTCAAGCAAGTTAGAATGTTCCATGAAATATAGTAATTGTAAAGATAGTTCTGATGAAATCAAGCAACGTCTCATTTTCTCACCTTTCAAAGATTTATTTTTCCCGGATGAAGATGATATAGATGATGAGGATGATGATATGGATGATGAGGATGACGATATAGATGATGAGGATGACGATATAGATGATGAAGATGACGAGGATACAAATGAAATGACATCGAGTAATGTTATTGATAGAAATGAATCCTTTTCCTGTCGTCGTATTAACAATTATATACCTTTCAAATTTCCAAAAGTATTATCTACTTTTGCTTATGCTTTAAGGAAAAGTATATGCTTTTGTCCTTATAGCATATATCCCAAATCTTTCTCTCCTTACTGCAAAGATGGAAAAACTATCGACAAACGCAAAACATCACCGAAATTTTCCCATGACTATACACCGCCCTCAATTACAATGGAGCAAGCCAGGAAAGACAGTCGCATGCTTGCTACAATTAATGATGAATTATTACATGCTCTTTTAGAGTTAAATGGTTCTGTTGCTGTAGATTTTTTCAACCAAAAATACGATATTACCTACAATAATCCAAATATTAAGGATTATTCTAAAATAACTAAATTTTATAAAAAAATATACCTCTATACAATTACATCTTTAACAGAGATGACTGCGCCAGAACATCTCTTTAATTTATTTACCCTTGAAACAGTCTTTAATGGTTCCTTCCTCATCTACTTTTGCGAATCTTTTTCTGCACATCCCTTCACTAATATCAGAAAAAAGCTGTCGGATTTTAATAACTCAGATAATAAAAGAAATAACTTTTCTCTCTTGTCAAAAATATACCAACATATTAACCGTATCGAAAATCCATTCATTAAACATGAATTTTTAGACGAAATTATAAAATCAACATTTTACGAGGTTTATACTTATGGTAAAGATAGGCGCTGTGCCGGAAAGTATAATATTATCCAATGGTGTGATGATATATGTGAGTACAGTGACGCAATTGCAAGTATGGAATGCCAAATATATAAATCATATTTACTTTACACATCAAGCGATATGCCATCTAAAAGTAAAATTATTCAAAAATATTATGAACTCTTTCAAAAAAGTTATATCTATTTAAAAGACACTACTTCTATAACCCATAGTCAATCTGATACATATAAAAAGCTTTTGCCACAAATCACACAGGATAACTATAAATATTATCCCCTTGAAAATCATCCTTTATTTTATTCAGATTAATTTTTTCTTTTTATCTCCGTGGAAACCGGTTATATATTCCGGTTTCCACAGTTTAATATAAAAAATTAAATATTTTTTAATTCAAAATAATATCCTTACCAGATATCCCGCTTACTCTTTTTCGTATCCATTCAGTAAATTTTCTGGTTTCGGCATTACTCTGATGCCACTTTTTCCCAGATTTATAATTTACTGCATTAATGGCAAAATGAATATGTAGATTATCAGTTGACGTATGTACTCCATAAAATACTTGATAATGCATCTCCTCAAATATCATGTCAGAGACTGCGTCTGCAATCAATATGACAAGATTCCTGTCTGACATTTGGTGCGGAAAAGAAATGATCATCTGATAACAACGGCGACCATTATCCTTTCCATACAATTTCTGAATTTTAATTATCTGCTCTGCTGCTTTTTTATACTTATTAGAAATTCCATATCCGCCTACTGATATTATACTTTCTGTTCCCTCATTGCTTCCTCTACCAGCAATATAAGCAAATAGGCTTTTGATGTCTTTATCGGTTGAATATTGATTTAATATTCTTATAACAAACTGAACCATATTTTATTCACCTTCTCTTCAAGAAAATCATCACCATTGTAATTTTTTTCTATATAATTACATATTTCCTGACCAATTACCGTCATCATACTAATTCGCTGCATGTCGCTTTCAGTGTTCATTCCTGCAAGGCAACATTCTCTAATATAATCTGAAATGCTCATATTCAGCTTTTTAGCTCGCTTTTCAATCATTTTCTTTGACTTTTCATCAAATCTTATTGATATAATGGAATTCTTTAAAGTTTCTTTCTTTTTAACTTTATTTTTCATTATAGGCTCCTCCTTTAAATTTCTACTATTATCTTTCTTATTTTGTTCAAATTTTCATCCTGTTGTTTACTTCTATTAACAGGATACGCAAAATAAATATCTTTCTTCCATCTCCTTTCCATATTCTGCCCAACAACTTAACGAGCATTAACTTCAAAATTATCTTGATTTTATGTAATACTTTTTTAATTGATTGTTAATGCAAATAATAAAAAATTAATCACAAACAATATAGTAAATGATGCACAATATTATCGAATAATATCAAATAACAGAAAGGGGTATACTTATGAATAAAGAGCTATTAACAGTCAATGATATCTGCCATGAACTGGGTATCGGTAAAACTACAGCTTATAAGCTAATAAGAACAAAAAAAATTAAATCTGGTAAAATTGGACAGAAAATCCTCGTCCGCAAAAAGGATCTGGAAACATATATTTCTCATGTAATGGACAATTAACCAAGATCCTCATCCACACACATAAGAAAGGCATAGCCATTCATATTGGACTATGCCTGCTCCCATATTCTGATTATGAGCGGAGAATATATTCCTCCACATCCTCCTTAAAAATCAGCCACTTACCGCCAACCATATGTCCTTCTATAACATTTTCATGGATTAGTTTCAGAGCGGTATTTTTCCCAATCTTCAACACTTTCATCATTTCTTTTAATGTTAATACATCCGATGTATTATTGAGCATTTTTGTCATCTCCCTTTCTATAATTATTATGGAATTGTTCTTTAAAAACAGTTCTATACGGTTTATTACAGTTCAACACAGCTTATCCTGTTCCGACACACTTATGTCTCCCATGTCAGTCTTTGGATTCATTATGTTATAACCATAAAATGTAATTGTAATAAAAAAAGATATACAGACATTGTTTTCCGCTGCATATCTTTTTTCTCTTTCCATAATAGAATGGATCATATTTATGTTCCATCTGTCCGCAGACTTCTATCATCATAGATAATGACTGTCATGCTGCCACTTTCAATACCTCTTCGCTCCTGTTATAAACATACACATGGTCGGACAGGCGTTCTCCCACGTCTACCTGCGTGGTATTGACTTCTTTTACCATATCCGCCAGTTCTT
>CAMWMM010000227.1 GCA_947175285.1 uncultured Lachnospiraceae bacterium | reverse complement strand
AGTATAGAAATACCGGATAGCGTAACAAGTATAGGTTTTGGTGCATTTTATGAGTGTAGCAGCTTAGCAAATATAGAAATACCGGATGGTGTGACAAGTATAGGTTCTCAAGCATTTGGTTATTGCAGTAGTTTAACCAGTATAGAAATACCAGATAACGTAACGAGTATAGGTAACTCTACATTTTATGAGTGTAGCAGCCTAACCAGTATAGAAATACCGGATGGTATAACAAGTATAGGTTTCGGTGCATTTTATGAGTGTAGCAGCTTAACTGATATAAAAATACCGAATGGTATAACAAGTATAGATGATGGGGCATTTTGGGGGTGTGAGAAGTTAAGCATTTTACAGATTGTCATACCTTCAGATGAAACCGACATAAGTGTTCCAGAGGTTCTCATGTATGAAGGTAAAGATGTTTTTTATGGTACTCCTGATGACCGCAATATTGTTTTTGTAACAAAAGACGGCACACCGCTGACAGGAATCGCACTTAAAGCTGCCCAGAATGCTTTTAAAGCAGATGCAAGAGATGGTAATGATACTGACAACTTTTGGTGGGGGTGGAAGCTTGGTGATATTGCAGATGATACCTACCATATTACATACCATCTGGACGGCTACGAAGCTTCACAGGAGGACAGCACATATACATATGGCGTAGGTGTTACCCTGCCCAAGCCCCAGCACTCTGACTATGATTTCGACGGCTGGTATACGAATGAGAACTACTCAGGCGACAGGGTAACCGCTGTTGGCACTACGGAAACAGGAGATAAGGTGTACTACGGACGATGGGTAGAAAAGCCGGAATCTGCTTACCGCGTTGATATAAAAGTCAAAAGAGACGGCAGTGAATGGGAAAACCACGGAAGAACATTCATGCTGTTATCAGCAGCGGACGGCAGCCTGACGGGAAATTTTAAAACAGTAGCGCAGGGAACCTATTACATTTATGATGTTACCGGAGTGCCCATTGAATCTCCTGCAACTGGCGGCGTGAATACAGACGTCCGTGTATCAGTGGAGGATAAAGATGTAGAAGTTACGGTAGATTACTACACAGTAACATTCTATGACGGCAGTACCGCATACGGAGACGATACACCGCAGAAAGTGCAGACAGTCCTGAGTGGGAAGAATGCCAAAGAGCCTGGGGCTCCTTCCAAAGAAGGATACAAGTTCAGGCAGTGGGTAACAACGAATAATGGAAGTGAAGCCTTTAACTTTGATGTACCAATAGAGCGTAAGAGCAATGTCTATGCAAGCTGGATAAGTGATACTGCAAAGGAATACTGCATTGCAGCTTTGGCAGAGGAAGGAGGAAGCATATCCCCGGGGGGCAATGTATGGGTGCAGGAAGGCGGCACACAGACCTTTGAGATTACACCGGGTGACGGCTACAGAATAAAGACTGTCACGGTAGACGGCATGAACAGGACAGATGAACTGACAGACAGTGCAAGTGCAAGAGCCGTACGAGCACAGGCGGAAACAAGCAGGTATTATACATTTGTGGATGTAAGGGAAGGCCATACGATCAGGGCAACGTTTGAGAAGGAGAGCGGTAATACCGGAACGGGAGACAACGACGGAGACGGCAGCGATACCGGAACGGGAGACAATACCGGAGACAACAGTAATACCGGAACCGGAGGAAACGATGAAGACAGTAATAATGCCGATGCAGATGACAATACTGTCATAAATAACAGTATTGCAGACGGTGCAGAAAACACCGGCAACGGTTCTGCTGAAAATAGCAGCCGCAGTGCCGGCAGCGGAGATGCAGGAGCTATTAACAGCAGTAACAGCAGCACCAATAATACCACCGGTAATCCCTCCAAAGACACAGAACCCAAAACCGGGGATACCTCCCATGTGGAAATCTATGCAACTGTGGCAATGATAGCAGGTCTTACCTATCTGCTTCTCTACTTTGCGGATAAAGAAACAGGAATGACGGAAGAAAAGAAACAGGAACTCGTGGCATCCATGATAGGCTGGGCGAAGAGAGGAAGACGAATCAGAAAGTATGTAGTTCTTATACCGATATTCATCCTGTTATGCTATTACCACAGCATCGGTAAACGTATCGAAGTGGAGTGGGATGAAGAACCGGTATGGGCTGAATTATAACATTTGATGCTTAACAGGAACTAAGAAAAATGGCTGCATATATTTTTAGATTCAGTATGATTGTTTTAGTCATATCACCTATATATTTACTATTGCGCCGCCCTTGGCGGCATTGGGATAAGAGGGAAACTGCCCTTGCGGTTTTTATGCTGTTCACAGCGGCATTACTGGTGTTGGCTTTTGAAGGGACTTACGGCACACCCTATGCGATGATAGAGAGTATGCGTCACAGAGTAGCTTCCGGCGAAAGGGTTAATCTGGTTCCGTTCCGGACAATCAGCACGTTTTTTCACCATTTTATACCGGATATTTTTCTTGTCAATATTGTGGGGAATATTGTGATGTTCATGCCGTGGGGATTTGGCTTAGTCCTGCTGTGGAAGAAAAATCGGTCTGTTAAACGCGTGTTGCTTTTATGTTTTCTTATTACGGCATTGATTGAGACGGGGCAGCTTTTTATTGGAAGAAGTGTGGATGTGGACGATTTGATTCTGAATTTTGCCGGGGGATGTGCGGGAGCAGCGTTGTGTGCCGTTCTTAAGAGAATATTTCCGGTTTTGGAAGAGTTTGCGAGGTAATTTGTGTGGACGAGAAAGAAATGATAGAAATTGCATTGCCTGTAATTAAAAAAGTGGTGAATTGGCTTTCGGCAAAGCAGTATAAGAAGCTGCCGGACATAGTAGTGTTAGATGATGACTGGACACCTGCATTAGTGAAAGAGGAATTGGTGGAATATTTGAAACTGAATGAGCTGCATGGTATTGATCCATTTGGCACACCTCTGAAAGAAGTGATAGCCAATCATGAGTATAAACAGATGTCAGTTATTCCGTACAAGGATGGGAGTGGTTTTCATTTAGATTATGATCTTACTTCAAGAGGGGGAGAGTGGAATGATTTAACGTTGCAACTATCGTTTGAAAAGGATGCAGATGGAAAGATAGTTCCTCATTTCAAAGATTTACACGTTATGTAATTAGGAAAATGAATATCTTTAGTATGTTTAGCGGTAAGCTTTTACAGGTTTACCGCTATTTTTGCTCTTTACGCGACGCCTGACAGTTCTATTCCCATATTTTTCTCATATATTGATAATACAATACCGGAAAAATTCTTAAAGAGTAAGGTTCTTTAACAAAGAAGGGAGAAGAAGACATGACAGATAAGGTAATTGAAAACAACCAGGTGACAATTATGGGAGAAATTGTAGGGGATTTTTCATTTAGTCACGAAATTTTTGGAGAAGGATTCTATATGGTAGATATCAGCGTGGATAGACTCAGCGATTCCACAGATATCATTCCCGTTATGGTATCAGAAAGGCTGCTGGATATCAGTGATGATTATAAGGGCATGAAAGTAAGTATTACAGGCCAGTTCCGCTCTTATAACAGGCATGAGGAAAAAAAGAACAAATTAGTGCTTTCCGTGTTTGCAAGGGAAATTGAGTTTGTAGATGATATAGAAGAAAGCTCAAAGACGAACCAGATTTTCCTGGATGGCTATATCTGTAAAGCGCCTATTTACCGAAAGACGCCTCTTGGCAGGGAAATTGCGGATTTACTGCTTGCAGTCAACAGACCGTATGGTAAATCGGATTACATACCCTGCATCTGCTGGGGAAGAAATGCGAGATTTGCCAGTACGTTCGAGGTCGGCAGCAGGTGCACTGTCTGGGGCAGGATTCAGAGCAGGGAATATATGAAAAAAATTTCGGAAGAGCAGCTTGAGAGACGGACTGCCTACGAAGTTTCCGTGAGTAAGTTAGAGATTGTGGAAGAGGATTAAGACTAAAAAAGTTGCGTTTCCGACATAATTGTGCTATGATAGGGCATCAGGTTTAAAGATGCTGTTATGAATGAGGTGCAATATGGAAAAGGGCATGATATATATCTATAGCGGCGAGGGACACGGAAAATCTCCCGCGGCATTAGGCAGGGCATTGCAGACAGCGTGCAGGGGCGAGAATGTTGTTATCATAAGGTTCTTAAAAGGAAGAGGGCTGTCTGACTCTGATTTTGTAAAAAGATTAGAGCCGGAGATTAAGATATTCCGCTTTGAAAAATCAGATGAGAATTTTGTCAACCTGTCGGAGGAGCGAAAGGCAGAGGAAATCGGTAATATAAAAAATGGTTTGAATTTTGCCAAAAAGGTCATGAATACCGATGAATGCAGCCTGCTTATTTTAGATGAAGTACTGGAATTATTGGACAATGATATTATTTCCGTTCAGGAACTTAGGACATTACTGTTATGTAAACCAGAGAGAATGGATATCATCATGACAGGCACCACTTCCAATAATGAAGCATATCCGTTAGCGGATGAGGTTACTAAAGTAGAGACGGTGTGCTCTAAAAATTAAAGATAAGCCGTTTCGTGTTGACAAAAGGGGGTTCATGGTGTTATGATGAATCCAATAAGTACATAAACAGTTGATAGAGGTTGCATTTTTTATCAGTAGGAGTGCGGATGCGGCAGGCGCAGATGAAACATTTTGAAAGGAAAAGATGCCGAAAGGAAAAATGACCTGTTCTTATTTTTTCTTGGGCATGCAGTTAAGAGCTGTATGACTGTCATCGAAATGATGGGGCGCTATCCGAATATTTTGCAGGCAAATATTTAGAACAATGAAGCTGACCCATCGTGGTCAGCTTTTCGTATGCAGAAAAGATTAGGAGGGAAAGTTATGGCAATTTTTGAGGGTGCAGGTGTAGCGATTGTTACGCCATTCCATGAGGATGGCAGTGTGAATTATGAGAAATTTGCACAGCTTTTGGAAGAACAGATTCAGAATGGAACAGATGCGATTATTGTGTGTGGCACAACAGGGGAGGCCTCTACGCTTACGCACGAGGAACATTTGAATGTGATTAAGTTCTGTGTGGAAACAGTAAAGCACAGGATTCCGGTAGTGGCTGGAACCGGTTCCAACTGTACGCAGACAGCGGTTTATCTTTCAAAAGAAGCGGAAAAGTACGGAGTGGATGGGCTTTTATTGGTAACGCCTTATTATAATAAAGCAACGCAGAAAGGTTTGTTTGAGCATTTTAAGGAGGTTGCGGATTCCGTAACGCTTCCGATTATTTTATATAATGTACCAAGCAGAACGGGGTGCAATATTATGCCGCAGACAGCGGTTAAACTTTGCACTGAGGTGCATAATATTGTAGGAATCAAGGAAGCGAGCGGCAATATTTCCCAAATAGCGAAACTTGCATCTCTGGCACAGGGAAAAGTTGATATTTACTCCGGAAATGACGACCATATCGTGCCGGTTCTTTCTTTGGGAGGTAAAGGCGTGATTTCCGTTCTTTCCAATGTTGCGCCAAGACAGACGCATGATATCTGTGCGAAATTCTTTGCCGGAGATGTCGAGGGAAGCTGTAAGGAACAATTGCGTGCCATTGAACTATGCGATGCTTTGTTCTGTGAGGTAAATCCGATTCCCGTAAAAGCGGCGCTTAATCTGATGGGAAAGGAAGTTGGACCGTTAAGACGTCCGCTTAGCGACATGGAAGAGGCAAATGTGGAAAAACTCCGCAGTGCTATGGTAAATTACGGCATATTAAAATAGAAAGTAAGCGCATAAGGCGCGGATAGGATGAAGTGATGAAAACAGTAAATGTAATTATGCACGGCTGTAACGGCAGGATGGGACAGATTATCAGCGGACTTGCGGTAGCCGACGAGGAAATAGAGATTGTTGCAGGCATAGATGCCTTTGATGAGGGAAAGAATGCTTATCCGGTTTTTTCGGATATCCGTAAGTGTGATGTAGAAGCGGACGCTGTCATTGATTTCAGTACGGCGGCAGCAGTAGACGGACTGCTTGATTATTGCATAGAGAAAAAACTGCCCTGCGTTTTATGTACGACAGGTCTTTCTGAGGAGCAGCTTGCAAAGGTAAAAGATGCCTCCGCAAAAATCGCAGTTTTGAAGTCTGCAAATATGTCGCTCGGCATCAATATGCTGTTAAAGGTGTTAAAGGAGGCTGCTTCGATTCTTTCGCCTGCAGGCTTCGATATTGAAATCGTAGAAAAGCATCATAACCAGAAACTGGATGCGCCGAGCGGTACGGCGTTAGCGCTTGCCGACTCTATGAAAGAAGAGTTAGAGGATGGATATGAATATGTCTATGACAGAAGCACGAAAAGGGAGAAGAGAGGGCAGAAAGAAATCGGCATCAGTGCTGTAAGAGGCGGTACGATAGTCGGCGACCACGATGTGATATTTGCCGGTGCTGATGAAGTGATTACTTTTTCCCACAGGGCATATTCCAGGGCTGTGTTTGGTAAGGGCGCTATTCAGGCAGCAAAATTTCTTGCAGGAAAACCGGCAGGGATGTATGATATGAGCAACGTTATAGGTTAAAAAGATAGAAAAAAGGGAAACGATATGGACGAATTAGAACAGAAATATTTGAAGAGTCTGGCAAAGCAGTATCCGACAATTGCGGCAGCTTCAACGGAAATCATTAATTTACAGGCAATTTTAAGTCTGCCTAAGGGAACGGAACACTTTATGACGGATATTCATGGGGAATATGAACAGTTCAACCATGTGTTAAAAAACGGTTCAGGTTCCGTGAGACGTAAGATTGATGAGGAATTCGGCAATACGCTCAGCAATAAGGATAAAAAGACATTGGCAACTTTAATCTATTATCCGACGGAAAAGCTGGAGATTGTGATGCAGGAGGAAGATGAAAACAGTATTGAAGACTGGTATAAAATTACTTTGCATCGTCTTGTCCAGATAACGAAGCGGGTTTCCTCTAAGTATACCCGTTCCAAAGTGCGGAAAGCGCTGCCGGAAGATTTTTCTTATGTCATTGAAGAATTGATTACGGAAAAAGCGGAAATTCAGGATAAAGAAGCCTATTATAATGAAATTATTCATTCGATTATCAGAATCGGCAGAGCGCCGGAATTTATTACTGCGCTCTGTCAGCTGATACAGAATCTTGTAATAGACCATCTTCACATTGTAGGCGATATTTATGACAGAGGACCGGGACCGCATATCATTATGGATACGCTGAGACAGTATCATTCCGTGGATGTGCAGTGGGGCAATCATGACGTTGTATGGATGGGAGCGGCAAGCGGTCATCTTGCCTGCATTGCCAACGTCATCAGACTGGCGGCAAGGTATGGCAATCTTGATACGCTTGAGGAAGGATACGGTATTAATCTGATTCCGCTTGCCACCTTTGCGATGGAAGTTTATAAAGATACAAATTGTGATGCTTTTGCCATTAAATATAACACGCAGTATGATACGAAAGATTTGAGTCTGGATATGAAAATGCACAAGGCAATCGCCATTATTCAGATGAAACTGGAAGGGCAGCTTATTATGCGCCGTCCGGAGTTTGGCATGAATGACAGACTGCTTTTAGAGCATATAGATTATGACAGGCAAACGATTACTATAGGCGGAAATGAGTATCATATGAAAGATACGGACTTTCCGACAATCAATAGAGAACGCCCTTATGAGCTGAG
>CAMWMM010000226.1 GCA_947175285.1 uncultured Lachnospiraceae bacterium | reverse complement strand
CATTAATCACTGGCTTTTTTTCAACCTGTCTGCAATGGAATATTTACCAATATGTCTATAAACTACTCTCGGCACAACTATACATATTGCTAGTATTATACTTACCATTCCGGATAAAGGAACAAGTGGAAAAGTAAAATCTATATATTCAAATTGTTTTCTCATTTCATAAAATAATCCATATACTATAATACTCCCTAATGAAGCTACCAGCATAAATGTGATAAGTGCATAAACAGTTCCCTCAGCCATTAATTCAATTTTAATTTGCTTTGCACTCTCTCCCACACTTTCCAACAAAGCAAATTCATGTTGACGTGCTAATATTTCTGTTATAATGACACTGATAAAATTTAAGATACCTATGGCACAAAGTATAATTGATATACTTTTTCCCATGACATTAAGTGTTGATAAGATTGTCTCCGCTTCTAAACGGGTTTCAATGCCTGAAAACAAAACAATATCATTATTATCATTGCAAATTATTTTTACTGTACTTAATGCCTGCTCCTGCGAATCTTTTTCAACATTTAACGCTATTTCATATATCTGCGAATCACTGGCAATTTCTTTAAGCGCTGCTTCGGACATATAAATACAGGGCAGCCAGTTATAGCTTTTTCCAAAATAATCATCAAATTCTGCCGGCAGCTCCCCTCCAACCTTATATGACACCATTTCATCGTCGACATAAAAAACCACATTACCGGTATCCGTATAGGTTCCTCTGTAAAGATTCCGCAGTATGACAAATTCACCACGTTCAAAAGCTTCCATATCTATAGGGCTATCTAGTGTTTCACTTAATTCTGAAAGTTTTCCGGCATTTATCCCATAAACATAGCCCGGCAGATTCTGACGACTGCCATCTTGGTCCTTTACTTCCATTTGTATTTTTTTAAATATCTGAAACTGCATATCCACCAAGCCGGGCACCTTGCCTAAATCATATAGAAGTTCTTCACCAAATACATCTTCTGCTTCATTTACTATGCTGTTTGCGTCCTCTGCAAACCTGCTTCTTAAATTGATGCTGTCTTTATTATAAGTTGTGGTCTGTTCCATAAACATATCTATATTCGTGCTTCCAAGAATTACTGAAACTGCCAAAAATGCTGTCAACCCCATAAACAAACCACAGAAAACCTTAATTGCCCTTCTTGGTACGCGGACAATATTTCTGCACGCCATTTTTATGGGGTTATATTTTGTAGTTCTTATTTTGTGAAAATAACCATATTCCGAAAATTTTACCGCTTCTATAACAGATAATCGTGATGCGTCTCTTACAGGTGCATAAGCTCCGGCAACGGCAGTGAAGAAAGTAAAAACAGCAGCTCCAATAAAAGCCGCAGGGTGAAAAACAACACCATACTCCTCTATCTGAAATCCACTATACATTCTTAAAAATAATGGAACAAATAATTTTGTTGTGAGTATACCAGCCAGCAGACCGAATGGTATGCCAATGATACAAAGAGTAACGATTTGTTTGAATATCATTTTCTTAATCTGTTTCTTTTCCATTCCGACTGCCTTTAACAGACCGTAAAGCCGAATGTCTTTAGAAACAGACATGGACATCACGTTATTAATCATAAAAAAACCAGCGGTCACTACAAGAATTCCTATTATTGCAAGAACATATATAATCGGTTCAATACTTCCGTCATTTACCCCTCTCTTTACGCTAAACAGCCGTTGCTGTTCTATTTGATTTACACATAAACTAATAATTGCTGCCAGCATAAAAGTCGTTGTAAAAATAGCAATCACTATAAAAGCAGCCAGATTGTTATTTTCTGATAGATTTCTTTTTGCCATCTTCCTAAGCGTAAGATAAATAGATTTTCTCATGTGCATCCACAACCCCCTTTTATTTTGCCATCTTCTATATGGACTACTGTCTCTGCCATTCTTCCAATATACTCGTCATGCGTAATCATGATTATAGTCTGATGCAGTTTTAAAGAGATTGCTTTAATCATTGCTAAAACCTCCCGGCTCATCTTGCTATCAAGATTCCCTGTCGGCTCATCAGCTAATAAAATAGATGGTTTTACTGCTAATGCTCTTGCAATAGCTACACGCTGCTGCTGTCCACCCGAAAGCTGATGCGGGGCAAAATCACGTTTTTGATCAATTTTAAGGAATTTTAATATTACGTCAATATACCGCACATCCGGAGTTTTCCCATCAAGTTCTATGGGCAGTACAATATTTTCATATACACTCAAAAAGGGAACTAAATTATAACTTTGAAAAATAAAACCTACATTACGTCTCCTAAACAGCGTAATTTCTTCATCCCTCATTGCTGTTAATTCATATCCGTCTACAGTTACTTTGCCCTCTGTAGGCCGGTCTAAACCTCCTAACATATGAAGCAGTGTACTTTTTCCAGAACCAGACATGCCAACAATTGCTACAAATTTACCAGCATCTACTTCTAAATTAATTCCATCAAGAGCCCGGACAATATTCGGATCTTTTCCATAATATTTTTTTAAACCTTCAACCTTTATAACAGACATTCTGACTACCTCCCATAAAGATAGCGTCACTCTCTATCATAATTTCTATCCATAGAAAGAGACGCTATCCATAGCTCAATAATCTGTTCTTTACTCCGCCATATAAATCGCTACCTGCTTCTCAATTTTATCCAGCGCTTCTTCCAACGCAATCTCTCCGCGTATATAGGCGCTTCCGCTGTCAAACACGGCATCTTCCAATGTTCCATCCTGTATATATGCCGTATTCAGTGAAGCAAATGTCCTCTGCAATGCCGCTGTCTGTTCAGTGTCTGCCAGATAAACGGTGAACTCTGCGTAAGTACCATCTTCAGCTACAACAGCGAGATAACCATATGCACCATCCTCAGCAACATAATTTTCATCTATCGCAGCCTGACTCTCATAAGCTGCCTTATTGATAGGAAAGCTGTAATAGGCTGCCTGTGCTTCCGCTGATAAGAAGAAGTCCATAAACGCTTTTGCAGCGTCCGGCTGTGCGGAGACTGCGCTGATTCCCAATAACGTATTCGGTTTGAATACATGCGCACATTCTCCCTGCATATCGATAAATCTGCTGTCTTCATAACCTTTTGTTCTTTCCAAAGAGATACATTCATCATAGGCACGAGGCGACTCCAGCCAGCCGCTTAACAGATATTTTTCCTTGCTGATATAATTAATAATATCCGATGCAATCGTCCAGTCAGTTCTCCACATACTATTGCCGTATGTACCATAATTCCGCTCGTCACGACTTGCATAAGCCTCCAGAATATCACTTCTGATACCATCCATCTGTGCATCATAGATACGCTTGCACTGTTCCAGATATTTTCTAATGCTTTCCCTGTTCAGCGTACCCCTTTCCGTCAGCCACTCCGGTGCGCTCACTGCGGCAAAACGGTTCATTATTCCCGTTGGATTACAGATACCAATAATATCATCGCCCGGATGTTCTTCCCGAAGCATTTCCGCAGCTTCTCCGAAACTGTCTAAATCCGTTATGTCCGAAAGGATATCCTCCCTTCCCATCAATATCGGAATATTAAATGTTGCAGGCACAGCATATGCCTTTCCGTCCACTTTCAGCGCATCTATAATATTATCATAAAGAGGTTCTTTCGCACTGTATTCACTCAGATAATCCGTCAGATCAAGCAAAAGCCCTTTCTCTACATAAGAATCAAACGGCATCTCGTCCAACACAATCAAATCAGGTCCCGTACCTGCCATAATCTCGGTGTTCAGCTTCTTTAACGCATCTTCCCTTGTTACTGCACTCCCGTCTGTGATACCGATTTCATAAGAAACGAAAGTGTCCGGATGTTTCGACTGATACATGGAAACCGCCTGCCGCATATCCTCGTCTTCCCGCAGACTGTATATAGTAAGCACATTCTCCGGTACAGCAGGCACATTGGGATCATAAGTAAATCGAATCAGCTTATGATTGGAAAAAAGAACGATAAATTCATCTTCTTCCAAACATAACGCCGACATTATCGTATAGGACGGATTATTCAACATAGACAAATTTCCGTCCACTACCTGTTCCATCATATTGCCGCCGACCACATGCCGATGAATTCCTTTCTCTCCTATCAGATAAAGGACAGAATCGTTATCCGGCAGAATATACATGGAACAATAATATGTCCCATTATAATAACGGTCACTATAGTTTTCACGAACAAACTCCGCAAGCGCCTCATCCACTATTTCCTGTCCGGCATCTATATCATATAACATAGGAGTTTGACCGGTACTTCCATCCCTGTCCCTGATAAGCAGATTTTTCTCCATATAGAACATAGAAAAACGTTCCTGAGGCAGCCGCAATAATTCTCCGCTGCCGTCTTTGTATACCTCATAGAGGTTCTTGCCTAACGTACTGATAAAAATACGATTATCTTCCGTCATTACCATCTGACTGATATATCTATCGTCTTCCGTCAGCGCGAGTTCTACCGGCACCTTCTCTCCATCCGGTAAAATCAAATCCATGACCGGCATATAATCGTCATCGTCCGGAATCGGGTCGTATAGGACACCAACCGTACCATCCGGTGCCATAGCCACATGCGAAGGATAATAACTATTCTCCAACATGGAAAGCAGCCAGTCCGGTGTTTCCACAGTCCACGTATCGCCCTTATCCTGTGAGATAAAAAATCCCTGCATAACATCAAATATCACCAAACTGCCATCTTCCCGCTTACAGAGAGACGTTGCGTGCATCAGTTTATCCGATAAATCTATTTCAGTCTCTACATACCGCCCCATAGCTGCCTCTCCGTTTCCGGATTCTCCCTGCGTCTGGTTCGTATTCCCGCTCTGATTTGCATTCCCGACACTCTGCACGCCGCTTCCGACTGTGTCTTTGCCGCAGCCGGACAGTGCAAATACCATGGAAAATGCCAGAATCAGGCTTATGATTCGTTTTTTGTTTCTTTTCTTTTTCATTCATATCCTCCTTTAAAACTTCTTTCATGCACAAAGTTTGTGCCTTAAAGCAAAAATATCAAAAAATTCTCTAAACTTTCTCTAACAATCTTTAAGATTTTATTTTTATGATTTTCTTTAGAGGACTTTTAAAGATTCTTATGATAGGATAGAATCAAACTGAGAAAAAATGGAGGTTCACATGCGCATTTTACTTGCTGAGGACGATAAAAACTTAAATAAGGCTTTAACATGGCAGTTAAGCAAGCAAGGTTATCAGGTAGACTCCTGTTATAACGGAGAGGAAGCGCTCTACTATGGCAGGCAGAACATCTATGACGTCATCCTGTTAGACAGGATGCTTCCCGACCTTGAAGGCACAGAAGTATTAACCGCACTGCGGCATGACTCCATCAATGCGCCCATTATCCTGATTACGGCGCTTGGTATGTTACAGGATAAGATTACCGGTCTGGATTTGGGGGCGGATGATTATCTTGTAAAACCTTTTGACTTTGAAGAGTTATTAGCCAGAATACGGTGTGTCACAAGACGTTCCCTTGTGCTGAACGCGCAGTCTGACGGTATCATGCGTTATCATGACATTGTCTGGTCTCCGCGTGAAATGTGCCTGACAGGGCCGGGCGGCGACTGCATGTTATCACGCCGCGAAGCGGATTTACTGGAAAGTTTTCTGCACACACCGGAACAGACGATTGCGCGTGAAACCCTGCTTTTGAAAGTATGGGGACCGGACAGCGACGTTGAGAATGGCAATCTGGATAATTATATCCATTTTCTGCGCAGACGGTTAAAAGCGGTTTCTTCCGCCCTGCAGATTAAGACTGTCTGGGGTGTGGGCTACACGCTTCTCCCGCTTTAACATAACACTTGTTTTTAATCTATAATCAGGAAAGGGACGCATAGAATATGTTTCGTAAAGCACACTTACTTTTTACTTTATTATGCGCCGGCACAACATCGGCTATTATGATTCTGATGTCTTTGCTTTATCTTCGCGTATCGGAAAACAGCCTCTATGAAAATCAGTTTCATTCGTTTCAAAATGATATCGGTACGATTGCGGCAGGACTGGAAGAATCTTCTTCCCTGTCCATGCAGTGGCTGACACGGATGGAGGCACAGAACCATTACAACATCTATATCATAGACAATGGCGTTTCCTTTCTCTATAATACAATCCGCAGCCGTGTTGATTCCGATAGCCAGGAATTGTTTTCGGAGAGTCTGGACGCCTATCACGCCATGTTTGAAGTCTCACCATCTGCCGAATACACCATTCTTTCAGCAGATACTGCCGCAACAGGCAGCGCCTATTCCGGCATCTGGCACACGGAATATGAATTTTATTCTTCCACTACAAATAACACCTATTATTGTTCACTCATCGATATTGAACGCAGCAGTAAGCTTACCCAAATCGTCATTCTCTGTTCTTTAGAATCGCTGCGTACACAGATTTTACGCCAGCGTATCCTCTTTATCTGTCTTGACTTGGCTGCTGTCATATTGTTTTCCGCCTTTTCATGGTTTTTCACGGGCAGGCTTTTAAAACCTTTACGGGAAAATCACGAAGCACAGATGCAGTTTATCGCTGCTGCCTCACACGAACTGCGTACACCGCTCTCAGTTATTCTTGCCAGCAATGAGTGCTGCCTGAGCGCTTCCGCAGAAGAACAGAAAGGTTTTTTCCAGACTATCCGGAATGAGGGCAAACGCATGAACAGCCTGATTGACGATATGCTGACACTTACCCGCCTTGGCGCCAACCGTTTCCTGATTGAAAAAAAGCCCGTGCAGTTGGATACGTTGTGTCTCAATGCCTATGAAGCCTTTGAGCCGTTATGTGAAAATAAAAATTTAACACTGCTTCTCATCCTGCCGGAAGAGGCGCTCCCCCGCTATCAATGCGACGCTTCCCGTATTGCGCAGGTACTTTCCATTCTGCTTCATAATGCGCTCAGCTATACGCCGGAAAACGGGCAGATTACCTTAGAACTTGTCTGGCAGAAGGAAAGCGGCAGCTTTGAAATCTCCGTAACCGATACCGGTATCGGGATTTCCGATGCGGATAAAAAACATATCTTCGAGCGTTTTTACCGTGCCGAAAAATCACGGAGCACGAAAGGACATTTCGGTCTGGGGCTTTCGATTGCGTATGAAATCGTCACCGCACATCACGGAAAAATCAGTGTTGCGGACAATCCCGAGGGGGGAAGTGTTTTTACCGTGCGGTTGTCGTAAAAAATCCGCAAAACAGATTTCTCCATCCTGCGGATAACATTTCTTCCGGAAAGAATTTAAAAATACTTTATTCACTTGTAAGCGGTAGTTTCTGATAAAGTTTACGCTCTATTTGTTTACGCTTTTTCGCTATTGCTTTTAGCGTTTCCGCCGCATGTTCTTTTTCTGCTATCTCTTCTAAATCATCTAATATTGTTAGCTGATCAAACAGGTAACAGTTTAATTCCTTTTCATTCGTCGGCATATCGATTGCCTCCCTATTATAAAAGAAAAGTGTTTGCTGTTATGTTTTCATTGTAACATAAGTATATTATGTTTTCTATATGTATTTATTAGAAAACATGATTCAGAACATCTGTCATCTATCTCTATCATCAAGTGTAATCTCTATAGGTACTACAGTCCCAAGGTTATCAGTGATTTCTCCTTCCTCCAGAAAGAATGTAACCTTTAAAGTACCGGAATTTTG
>CAMWMM010000225.1 GCA_947175285.1 uncultured Lachnospiraceae bacterium | reverse complement strand
AAGCATTTCCAGCTCTTTTCCACTGATATAATCAGTATTGACTAAGATCATCTTCCTCTCCTCCTTGAATTTCTTTTATTCTGCTTATGAGTACCCCAAACATGACTGCTGCCAGAATAAGCGGTATCACTACCAATAAAACTCTGACTATACCGGGAATACCGGGCGCTGTCAATAAAAATACCGCAATTCCGACATAATATGCAATAACTATTATGGCAATCACAATCGGCGCTATCATCTTTTTTCCATGGTTCATAAGTATTCCCCCTTTAACTCACTTTATATCCAGCTCAGGCGGCACATCGATTTCATCCGATACATATTTACCGTTCTTTTTTCTCTGTCTTACGCACTCTGTCAAAAGATATTCTATCTGCCCGTTGACAGAACGGAAATCATCCTCCGCCCATGCGGCAATCGCATCATATAACTTAGAAGAAAGTCTAAGCGGAACCTGTTTTTTACCTGAATCACCCATACTATACTAATCCCATGCCTTTCTCTCTGTATTCCTGCCTGCCGTCTGCTATTGGCGAAAAAGTCCGATGATTTTTTTATCTATCGCATGCAATATGAATGCCGTTACAATTCCTGCCGCATAAACTGCCAGAATAAAGAAATACCTGTTCTTCACCGGCAGATACATAATAAATACGTTATGAACCAAATACAGCTCCAGTGCAATTTCTCCCACAAAAGCAAAAATTTTATTTTTGAATTGAA
Source organism: uncultured Lachnospiraceae bacterium (assembly GCA_947175285.1). The sequence goes on along the minus strand of CAMWMM010000225.1, from coordinate 6,996 downwards.
TTTTCTGCGTCAGTAAAATAACAAAAATGACAAAGCACAAAATAAAGGGAAGCTGCACCGCCAGAGTCTGCATTTTTTCCGTATATCCCGGATAGCCGTCCCATTCATACCAATACCCCTTTGTCTGCAATGCCACCATCGTTTTCATATAGAAAAAGCAGGTCAGTATTCCATCGATAACCAAAACATAAGCATAATATTTTCTGCAGAAAGTCAAAACCGGCTTTTCAAATTTTGCAAATAAAATTCCTATCCAGATAAGCAGCGTGGCGTTGTACCACCATTCACCGTGAAACCATGCCCCACCTGAAACCGTCTTATTGTCATGTCCAAGGAACAGACTTACCGCTATCATGGCAATAACGAAAATTCCATAAATGAGACAAGCCGCCCCATCCTTTTTCACCAGCTTAAAAGTCAGGTAAAATAGTATATACAAGAAGAAAATTTCAACAATATACCACATCTGCGTATTCATAAGCGTCCATCCGGTCAGATATGGAAGAAGTTCTCCCTCCTCAAATTGATATCCGCTTATCGCAGAAACGGCAATAAACACAAAATTACACATATAAAAAGGCACTATAACCGTCGGCAGACGCTTTTTTAAAAAACCTTTCAAATAATCCGGTTTATTGCGCAGGCTCGTATAAAGTCCATAGCCGGAGAAAAAGAAGAAAACACCCACAAAACAGACGCCAACATCCACCATAAACAGCAGAATGCCTGTATCTTCTCCTGCAAAATGAATTGTCTGCGACATATGATGCAGCATGATGCCAAGAGCACAAAAGCCCAGCAGTCCTTTGGATACCGGCAGAGATAAGGCATCCTCATGCCAAACGCTTTTTCCTTTCATCTGCGCTCCGATTAACAGAATCACCGCCAGCGCACTGTAAAAAACAAAATAGTACTCTTTTGCCATCACACTTCTCCTTTAATACAAACTTCCGGAATTCACAATCGGCTGCGCATCATGATTTCCGCATAATACAACAAGCAGATTGGACACCATTGCAGCCTTACGCTCTTCATCCAGTTCCACCAACTGTTTCTCATTCAGACGCTCCAGCGCCATCTCCACCATGCCAACCGCACCGTCAACAATCATCTTTCTTGCATCAATAATCGCAGACGCCTGCTGTCTTTGCAGCATGACTGCCGCAATCTCCGGCGCATAGGCAAGGTAAGTGATTCGTGCTTCCAGTACTTCAATTCCGGCTTCTTCCACTCTCTTTTGAATCTCGTCTCGTATTCTCCCTGCAACAACCTCACTGGAACCGCGAAGACTCCCCTCATCCGCTACGCCGTCACCTGTCGTATCTACATTAGAAGCAACATCATAGGGATATATCCGCACAATATTTCTAAGTGCGCTGTCACATTGCAAAGATAAAAATTCTTTATAATTATCTACATTAAATACTGCTTTTGCCGTATCAACAATACGCCATGTAACCGCAATTCCGATTTCTATCGGATTTCCAAGACAGTCATTGATTTTCTGGCGGCTGTTATTTAACGTCATGACTTTCAGGGAAATCTTTTTACTGACAGCCTGCGCATTCGCATTCGCCGCCTGGTTTGCAATAGCCTGCAAGGAAGAAGCATCGCTCACATCTCCGCTCTGGCTTAACTTTGTTCTTGCAGCCGGATTGATACTGCTGCAGAAAGGATTAACAAAATAAAAACCGTCTCCCTTTAACGTACCTATATATTTACCAAACAACGTAAGTACAAGAGCTTCCTGCGGTTTTAATACTTTCAGTCCAAGCAGCAGAATCCATGCCGTACAAATGATTATCATGCAGACAACCTCCAGTACGATACCGCCTATGCTGCTCCCGCTGATTTCAACTGCAGCAATGCATGCCACTGCCAGTATATATATAACTATAACACCAAGCAGCGCTAACATTCCATTCTTTTTTCCTGATAAAATTTTCTCTTCCATAAAATATGCCTCCCTCTTTTGAAAATTTGCTTTTGCAATTATGGTTTTGTAATTGATTTTATATCATTATGATATCATATTGAATCTTTTTGTCAATCCTTTATTTTGTTTTATTTTCAAAAGAGACATATTTTTCCCTTTTCTTTTGTGAACTTTAATGATATACTAATGCCATGCAGGATTAGTACATCGGTAGTATGTCAGCTTCCCAAGCTGAAGAGGCGGGTCCGACTCCCGTATCCTGCTTTCTCAAAACAACGGATGCCACGCTTCGCGGGACATCCTTATGTTCATCATCAGTTTCTAATTATTTCTAAATCTTGCATGACAGATTCTGGTTTGATACCCTTATGTTAGTAATATGAAAAATAAGAAATAGCCGTTCTGCTCCTTGGAAAAGTAGACGGCTATCTCTTTTAGCTTAATACAACGCCGGGTCGAGTGAGGTACATTCACTTTCTGGCTCCCTTGTTAAACATATTATATGTCATGGACACAAACTTTTTAACCACAATTTAAAAACTCATTCTCTACATACTCTTCAAATAATAAAACCCGTACGCCGGAACCGTTATCTGAAAAACTTCCACCGACTTTCCGGAAAGCATATCTCTATATTTCCCGGATAACCCGTCAACCTGCACCGTTTTATCATATTCGCTGAAATTGAATAGACCTACAAGCTTTTCGCCCTCATAGCATCTTGTCATACACAGAACCGCGGCATCACCTGTATCCAATGTCTGCGCGTCAGCCTGAGTAACAAATACTTTCTCCGATTTTCTGATTGTCTCTAAGCGGCTCAGTTCACTAAAAATCTGTTCCGCCACGCTGCCTGCATTGTCTGTCTCTCCAACCAGTTTCCAGTCCATAGCACCGCGATGAATATAGCGGGAATCCTCTGCTTTGTCCGGGTCATCTTTATATGTATAATCATTGAGCTGTCCTACTTCATCGCCGCTGTATAAAACCGGAATACCGGACTGCATAAACATATAAGCATGAAGCATAACATCCAGTCTGACTGCTTTTTTCACTGCCTTATCATCCTTCAAAGCAGCCGCAGTCTCAATGCCGCACATAGAAGCTGTGGTTCCGCAAAAACGCGCATCTCCTGTAACAGGATCCGCATTATAAAGTTCTCCCCTGCTGTTACTCTCCCCTTCATATCCCTGAAAGTAGTCGTTTAAATACTGCTTATGGGCGCGCTCCTCCATACCATAACTTTGCAGCGTATCATAATCCAATCCCCAGCCGATATCATCATGACAACGGAGATAATTCAGAAAAACATATTCCTTTGGCAGCGCATTCACAATATCAAGCTGCTTCTTTAAAAGGCGGGTATCGCGTGTGGCAACCGTATGCCATGTGGTAGCCATTGTCGTGACATTGTAGAGCATATGGCACTCCGGTTTTTCCAGTGTTCCGAAATACGGCACAACCTTCTCCGGCTCCATAACCACCTCACCTAACAGCAGTACCGCCGGGCAGACAATTTCGCTAATCATGCGCATCATACGCACAATCGTATGTACCTGTTTCAAATTCCTGCACTGTGTATGCAGTTCTTTCCATATATAAGGAACCGCATCAATCCTGAAAATATCAATTCCCTTATTTGCCAGAAAAAGAAAATGATACATCATCTCATTAAAGACTCTGGGATTTTTATAATTCAAGTCCCACTGATACGGATAAAAAGAAGTCATTACAAAATGTCCGGCATCCGGAAGCCATGTGAAATTACCGGGCGCAGTTGTCGGGAATACCTGTGGTACCGTCTTTTCATATTCGGCGGGTAGCACGTCATTATCAAAGAAGAAATATCTGCTCATATACTCTCCTTCTCCGCTTCTTGCTTTTTTCGCCCACTCATGTTCTTCCGAAGTATGATTCATGACAAAGTCCATGCAGACGCTTATGTTCTCATTCCGGCATGCCTTTGTCAGACTTTCCAGGTCTTCCATTGTGCCAAGTTCCGGTTTGATTTTTCTGAAATCAGCCACCGCATACCCGCCGTCGGAACGCCCCTTAGGCGTATCCAGAAATGGCATCAAATGGATATAATTGACATTACACCGTTTAATATAATCCAGTTTTTTCTTAACGCCTTTCAGATTTCCGGCAAAATTGTCAATATACATCATCATGCCAAGCATATCATTACCCTGATACCACTCAGGTTCCTCTTCTCTTTTCTTATCCAGCGTTTTCAAATCATCGCTGCGCTCAAGATAGAACCGCCAAAGATTATCACACAGTTCTGCAAACATAGAGCTATTATCATACAATTCCATATATAACCAGCGCAACTCCTCCATATGCCTGTCAAACCGTTTTTTATAGATAACTTCCAACTTCTGTGGTTCCTGCTTTTTTCTGCCCATAACGTCCCTCACATGATTGTCTTTTTATTAATTCTTTTCGCACTGTCCGCACAAGCACAGCTCTATCTGATACGCCGGATATTCTTCCTTTGGAAGCGGCAGCGGAAGTCCTGCTGCCATCAGTGCCGCGCCGTCATAGCATCTGCCGCTTCTTACGTCTTCATATACTGCATCCGCTTCCAGTCCTCTTAATTTTACAACAGAAATCTCCATATTGCTATGATTTTCCAACATAACAACATTAAGAAGCGCTCTGCTTTTATCTTCAGCGACAAACATCCATGCCGCATAATTATCTGTAAAAGGATTCGACAAGCGATAATATCTGCCCTGCCGAATCAATTCCTCATATTCTTTATATTGTCTGACCTGTTCTTTTATCTCTTCCGTTTCCGCCTGAGTCAGCGTGCTCACATTCAGTTCATAACCAAACGTTCCCGCCATTGCAACGACTCCCCTCGTATGCAGACTGACGCTTCGTCCGGTCTGATGGTTCGGCACTGCCGATACATGAGAGCCGACAGTGGATATCGGATAAAAGAAAGAAGTTCCATACTGAATCCGTACTCTGTCTATTGCGTCCGTATTATCACTGCACCAGATTTGCGGGCTGTAATACATCATACCGGCATCAAATCTTCCGCCGCCGCCGCTGCATCCCTCCAGTAAAATATCCGGATATCTCTGCACAAATTTTTCCAGAAAATCATATACGCCAAGCACATAATCATAAAGCACTTTTCCCTGCGCACACGCAGCAGAATATACATCTGCAATACTGCGGTTCATATCCCACTTGACATACTCTATATTGCCCTGATCAAGCACCGCGCATATCTGTCTGAAAATAAAATTCCTGACATCTTCTCTTGAAAAATCCAGAACAAGCTGTTCCCTTCCCCGGACAGGTTTTCTGCCCGGAATCTGCATTGTCCAGTCCGGATGCTCTCTATATAGGTCACTGTCCTCAGAAATCATCTCCGGTTCAATCCAAATGCCAAATTTCATACCAAATCCATTGACTTTTTCAGTCAATTCTTTGAGTGTACATCCCAATTTTTCCTCGTTGACCTGCCAGTCTCCGAGTCCGCTGTTATCATTCTCACGCTTTCCGAACCAGCCGTCATCCATAACAACCATATCCAGACCAAGCTGTGCCGCTCTTTCCGCCAGTTTACAGATTGTCTCCCCGGTAAAATGAAAATATGCCGCTTCCCAGCTATTAAGCAATACTGGTCTTGGCTGACTCTTATATTTTCCTCTGCATATATGTTCTCTGATACAGTGATGATAACGCATGGACAAAGTGGAAAATCCACTGTTTGAATAACATAAAATCGTCTCCGGAACCGTCAGGGTTTCACCTGTCTCCAAAGGATAATGAAACGAATCCTCCTGTAAACCCATGATAGTTCTTGTCTGCTCATACTGATCTTTCTCCGCTTCAAACTGAAATCCTCCGCTATAGACAAAGACCATGCCATAACATGCACCGAAATCTTCCGTTGTGTCCTTATCCGCGATAATTACTGCCGGATTATACTGATGGCTGGATGTTCCCCTGCGGCTTCCGATAACATAATTTCCATGTAAAATCTCCGCACGCTGAAGATTCCGTTCCATAGTATGTCTGCCGTAAAAACTTAATAAATCATAGTTCCCACCAAGAAAATCCAGACATGCTGACGCTGCTTTTTCTACAATAATCCTGCCGGAACCGCAATTTCTTATTCTAACGCTCCTTGTGATAATATCCTCCCCTGCAAGCACACCGTACAAAAGCAGCACCTGTACTTTGCTCACAGTATCTTCCAAAAGGATTTCCAATGTTTCCGCCTCTTCTGCAGAGGTATAGACTGCCGGAAGCCCCGGCAGTCCATATTTTCCCTGTTTTATTACATGACTTACATAGCGTAAATCACAGCAGTCGGAATCGTCTGCATTGTGAATTTTCAGCGCACTGCTGCGATAATCTCCCGTTCCCATTGCCGGATATTCCTGCGGCAGTACATCTAAAGAATAGGTTCTGTCGCTTCCTGCATCCGACGGATTACCGGAAAATCCTCTGTCATAATATTGCAGCAGATAATCTGCATCCGCATGTATACTGGAGCCATAATACAGATGCAGCAGAAAGCCAAATGCATCCACTTTCATCTGATATGTCGTATGTTCCGTATTCAAAGTAAAAATTCTGTGTTCGCTTTCATAGTAAATCGACATATCCATCCCAACCTTTTGTATTTTATTTCACTGCTCCGTTTACGACGCCGTTCAAAATCTGTTTCTGGCAGACAAGATAGAAAATCAAAATAGGAATCAGTGAGAGTAAATATGAGGCAAATGCCAAATTATAGTTTGTGCCGAACTGCGATTGGAAATTTAACTGCGCAAGCGGCAGTGTATTCTGTGATGAGCCCGCCATAATAACGAGGGGCGTCATAACATCATTCCATACTGCAAGCGCCGTAATAACCGCAACCGTAGCATGCATCGGCTTCATGATAGGGAAAATAATTTTCCAATACGTACGCCATGTAGATGCACCGTCCACTCTAGCCGCCTCTTCCAGTGCAAGAGGAATATTGACAAGATAACCCGAATAGAGCATGACATTCATCGGCATATAAAATACTACATATAACAGTATAA